>URYE01000001.1 GCA_900551945.1 uncultured Eubacterium sp.
CAATTAAAGTACTCATATTTTTTCTCCTTTCGAAATTTACTAGAATAGCCGTTTTAGTAAATTTTAAAAAACTTATTTTGTATAGATTTTTTCTATATTTATTGTGATTTAATGATGTATTTTCAGACCACCTATTAGATATACGTGGTCAAGGTGTTTCTCGCGCCCAGGTCCCCACAACCCCGGGCGCAAAAAACACGTTGACCGCGTTTTCTAACAAGTTATCTTTAATCCTGAAGCTATTCTTATAATGCTATTTTAAAATGTTTGATAACTATCATATATTCGATATAATTTCTTCCTGGCATGAAAGAACTCACTTCCTACTTTCTCTTTAAGAGGATACCAGGACTTCACGGCCACAAATGTTTTACCACCGAATATAATATTTAACATCATTCCACGCCAGCCAAAGTTAGATAGCTTTCTATGTATATATTCATACTCTATAAGACTTCTTATCTGTCTATCTATCATTCTATCAAACTGTGCGACAAGAACGATGCAATATCCATAATGTCGGTGAGTTGTAAAAAACTTAAGCCAGGCTTTACGATTAAACACACTCCACTCACGAGCGTTAAATAACATCTGGCATTCATCTATAATGAGCAAAATTTTATCTTCCTGAATCTTCTTATCTTTAAAATAATCCCTAGAATACTGCATTAAGTACTCAGGTGTTAGCTGCTCATTATCCTTATATGTAAAATACTGCCGGCCTTTGACATTCTGCGCTATATCAAAATTGCAAATGATAGGGCGCTTATGCTTTAGACCATTTATAATTATTTGTGCAGCGTGTAAGCTCTTGCCCGATCCGGGCGTACCTGAATATAAGAAAATCATTATTGAATCACCTTTATCCATCTTAAAATCATCTGATACAAGTAATAAACACCAACAGCAACAAGATATGCTTCCATAACTGTTATACATTCCTTAACTGGAAAAAACCAATTAAGATATCCAAGCGCTGGAAGATTAGCAAACTGATCTATAAATTGTGTAAAAGGACTAAGCGGCAAATATTTCGATATCTGATCCCAGAACTTATTAAACATATCCATATGTATACCACCTCTTTTAATGTTTGATTAAATTATTAGTTACAAATGCAAGACCGACACAAAAAGCAAGCAGCTCCATAGTCCTTAATATCTTAGCAACCGAATCGAATTGAGATAAATCTAACGTATATGTATACTCCTTAAGACCAAAGCTATTTTTACCAATAATAGGAATATCGAAACAAGGAGCAACAGGGTCAGCCTGCAGGCAGTTTAAAAAGCGATAAATATCATAAGGAATACAAAAAGGAAATATGTCAACTAATTTAACTTTATACTTTTTAACTTCATCAGACTCTGCTGGATTATCAACATCGGTATCTGTTTTTTCATCAGTTTTTTCATCAGGCTCTACACGTTCATCAGCTTTTGTATTTGCATCTGTAATAGTATCAGTTAATGTTTTAGTAATATCAGTTGCTGCATCAACACTTGCATCCACAGATTTCACATCTGCTAAAACCTGATCCACAGATTTTGCATCAACTTCATCAATATTTACATTATCAGCTACAAGATCTGATATATCATCATTTGTTTTTTCTATAGAAACAGAACTAATCTCACCAGAATCCAAATTATCAATAGCCTGTCCATAAACAAGGCCGGCGGCACTGGTATGCGGAAGAGTAGAAGAATCAAAGCCAACAGGAATTATTAAATTCATAATATTCCAATAGTCAAAGTCGTTATCATAAGCGGATGGCTGATCAAGGGTAATTCCACGGCCAACAAATGCAGAATATTCTTTTTGTGTGTAAAAATTAATTTTTTCTGATTCCTTATAACTTCCAGAGGATGAATTTCCTATCTGATAAACAGTAAAATCTAATTCTGCATCATTCTCATCTTTGAAACATAAAGAGTATGAATCATATGATAATCCAGAATGTGACATAAAATGATAAATAGATTTAGCTCCTTCAGGAACATTAATTAATTGAAGAGATGCAGAAACACTACTATCATAAATAGATCCATTAATTGTGAATAATAAAATATATTTATCCCCACAGGCATTTAATGCATTAGCCAATTCAGCTCTATGATCATTAATAAGTGCATTTGTAAGTGTATAAAAGTTGTTCTTGCAAGCAGCAGTTAAACCACGAACACCATAATAACTTGAAAAATAATCATACATATTGTTTGGAACATTATCAGCAAATAATTTATAGTATGCTGTGTTAGAGATATCAGCATATTCTATCTTTGTTCCTATCATAGTTGTAAAAGCTTCATTAGGATCATCCATAACCTTACCAGCAGCATTATATGTATAATCTTTAGCAAGCATTGTTAAAAGCTTAAAAGTTCCATTAGCTTTTGCATATTGTTCTGCTGTGTACATACTTTTTAATTTCCCTGATTGTATACCTGATATTATTTGTTCAGCTGCTGTTTTACTAGATGCTTCTGGATCAATATTGTTAGCAGGACAATAAATAGTCTTATACCAATCATCATAAGAAAGAGGATTATCAATACTAACATAGTTAAGATATTGTTCTCTTACAGATTTAGACTTAATATTATCTTCTAATATCCTGTCTAATGCATATTCATTTTGTCCGATTACATTTTGTACATATCTTTCCAAGTCTTTTTGTGCAGATTTAGCAACAGCGTTACCAGTTACACTATAACCAACACATTGCAATGCTGTTAATACAACATCTAAAAATGGATTGCCAGTTGCAGCAGCTTCTACCTTAACCACCCAAGGAGATCTATAAGATGCATAAGAGATATTAACAAGTAATATAGCTACCAGGGCGGGAATTATTAATATACGTTTTAATATTCTTATTTTCATATTAACCCCCTAAAAGTTTGTATAAAAAAAGGGGAGATAATCTCTCCCCAGCAACGTAGAAATATAAAGTTATGCTTTTGCAGTAATCTTCTTGAATGTCTTAATACCATAAGCAACAATTACAGATACTCCTAAAAGGGGTAAAACAACTGGTACTAATGTAGCAGTAAAAGACAGCAAATCAGTTATCATTGTAGAAAATGAACTCTGCATTGTTTCAGCAAAACTTGACATAGTAACAGCAGCACCATCTAATGCAACCATTGGCATAATTAACACCTCCTCATATTTTTTTGATAATTGTTAAAAAGAAATTTATAATATATCCCAATGCTCCAAACATAAAACCTATTAAAAGACCTATGCCAAAAGCATATGGAAATACATTCAAAAACACAGATTGTATTATATTTTCCATATAATCACCTAAATTTAACCTGTTCAAAGAATATTAATGCACATATTAATCCGCATAATATACATATAGCACTAAATATTAATATATCACCAGTAGTGTATTGCTGGATTTCAACAGCTGATGCATCCGTTTGTGTAACTGTAGCTTTTTCAGTGAGGGATGCATCTTGTGTTACATCCGTTTGTGTTGTAGTTTTTTCAATGAGAGATGCATTCTCATTTGCTGCATATACATTACTTGGAAAGATAAATAATATAAAAATTGCTAATATTGGTGCTATTTTTTTCATTTCATAATCCTTTAATTAATCCTTTAATTAATTGATAACGTACGCTAAATGTCCGGCCCTAGTCTTGCTAAAGCAAGCCTCTCCCCATGGGACCCGCCGAACATTCTTAACGCTGTCTAAGAGCCTGCGGCGGTTTGTAGAAGAAAAAGCGGATAGTGCATCATTTCTTCTCTACAAAATCTAAGCCTTTGATATATAATGTCTGCTTTCCGGCGCTGTTTTTCATTCCGTAAGTCACTTTTGCAACGGCTGGAAGTCCTTGAGCCTTAGCCCTGTCATAAAATGTTATTGGCATACGTTCTTTAACAGGAGCATAACCAAGCAAACCAGTTTCGGCATCTTCTGATGTCTGATTAATATTGTTAGTAGTTATATAGTTCATTGTACATCCTGTTGTATGTGTTCCATCTTCGTTTGGAATATCGTAAGGTTTTCCAACACTTAAAATAATTATTAAATCTTCCATTTTTTTCCTTTCTGGCCTATCATCATCAGGCTTCAGGCGGCTACCCCTGGAGCGACTACATAAGATAACAGCTTATGTAGTTTCGAATATTATTAAGGGAAATAATATAGATGCTGCAATATATTAATCAATTAAAATTGAATTATCTTTTATTAAAAGAGGATGATTATATTGCAAGTTAACTTGTAAAGATGTTAATTTACAAATTAAGTTATCAACATAATCAATGTCTGTACAATTCTCTAAAGCAACAAGCTTAGATAAAAAATAACGAATATCTGCTAAATCCTGACAAGAAATTAAATTATTATTGTTCATATATACCTCTTTCTACTCTGCTTAGCTCAATAGACTAATTGACAGAGATTTGATATAATATAGTGTTAATAACAAACTTAAAAAAGACATTGTTAGCGGCTAATATCTTTTTTAAGTTCTTATTAAATCTTACAAGTAGATTTTACAACCAAATGGTTGCTGTGTCAATTAAAAAACTAACATTTGTTTGCAAAATTAGAAAGGGGAAAAATGAATATAAATGAAAAAATTTTTAACACAATGGAAGAAAAACACCTAAAACAAGCAGATTTAGCAAAGGCTTTAAATTTAAAAACAGGAGCAATAACAAATTGGAAAGTAAGAGGAACGACACCACCAATGGAATATGCTGCAACCATATGTGAGTTTTTGGGAATGAGTATATATGAATTACTAGATATAAAAGATAAAAATGATATACAAGCAGCATATGATGTTGCTGATCCAGGAACACAAGCTGCAGTTAGAAAATTATTAGATGTAGATGAGGAACAGGAAAAGGAAATATCATCATATTCAAAGATTGGATAAGGGGGAAAAGATGAATACTCAAGATAATTGGAGAAAATATTGGAAGAATTATGAAACAACACGTAATGATGAAATATATAGAAATATGAATCATAATAACAATAATAATCATTCACCAGTATTTGCTATTATATTAATATGCATAATGATATTTGTTGTGATAATTCCAATTACAAAATCTATAATTAAATTTAATATGACTATAAAAACACAAGATGAAGAAATACAAAGCGAAAAACTTTCTCAAAATGTTAATATAAAGCAATCGAATAGAAATGGAAAAATAGCAGGAACTAATTTAAAAAGAATAAATGAATGTGTAGTTAATACAACTGATGACTTATACGATATATCAGAAGATAAAATAGAAAAATATATAACAGAAATAAATAAAATGGATTTAAGTAATGATTATGATGACTATAAAGAACAAGTAATTAATAAATTAAATGCAGCAATTAAATTTAAAAAATATTATAATGAATATAAAAAAGGCACAAAAGGATATGATATAGATACAACAAATGATTATTTACATAAATTCAATGATATAGATGTGCATGAAACTCTAAAACAAGCATTCGATTCTGCTGGAGTAGAATATAGAGTTAAAGACAATGGGACAATAAATTATACAATAAAGGATTATTAGAAATTGACATAAACAAAGAAAAAGAGTAATATAATAATACAAAAAGGTGTTACCGATAGACGGTTTAGCCTTGACAAAAATGCTTAAAAAATAACCGCTTAGTTGTCCAGACTGGGGCGGTTATTTTTTTGGTATTTTATATACAAGAGTAATAATTGCACACAACATAATAACAAAAGTAAATAAATCGTTATATGTAACCATGTCAATCACCCCCTTTCGAAGGTTATTGACTAAACCGCCTACCGTTATGGTAACACCCAGAAAGATATCTTAACACATTAAAAGCAAGATAGCAATACTATAATTATATGACTTTTAATCTAGGTGTCCCGGGTTCGAACCCCGGTGGGCTCATTAAGATGGGAATGGTTTTTCAACCATTCCCTTATTTTTTTGTCGTAGTGAACCAGGGGGCAAGAGGGTGTTGAGATATAAGAATGTGGAAAGTGGAATGATTGAGAATCGGAGTAGTAACTATGATGAGTTTTATGTTAAAATGAGTAAAAGAAATCGTGATTTGGCAAATTCTAATTTTTGGAGGTGTATATGGATAGGACAGAAGTTGTTACGATAACTAATATGTGTATGATATACGATGGTAATAAGGTTTTAGTACAAGATAAAATTGATAAAGGTTATTGTGGTGTTACATTTCCGGGTGGTCATGTAGAAAAAGGGGAAGCTTTTACTGATGCTGTAATCCGTGAAGTGTTTGAGGAAACGGGATTAACAATTTTTTCACCTATATTGTGTGGAATAAAAGATTGGTCAAATGATGATGGTTCAAGATATATGGTTTTATTATATAAAACTGATAAATTTGAGGGGAAATTGTCATCATCTAATGAGGGGCAAGTTTATTGGACAGAAATAGATGAGATGAAAAAAGCAAATTTAGCAGATGGAATGGAAAAAATGTTGGAAGTTTTTTTAAAAGAAAATTTCAGTGAGTATTTTTTCTACAAAGAAAATAACAAATGGGTAGATGTATTGAAATAGACAACTTGCAGTTTGTAGATGATATTTCGAGTGTACTAAGCAATACATTTGACATAAATATATAAATGGAGTAATATAATAATATGAAAAAGGTGCTACCGATAGACGGTTACCCTTTAGAATTTAAGTTATTATAAAATAACCGTATCCATTGGCGTGGGGGCGGTTATTTTTTTGGCTTTTTATATGAAACGAGTGTGATAATCGCACAAATCATAATAACGAAAGTAAATAAATCGTTGTATGTAACCATAGTCTTCACCTCCTTTCTGAGCGAGGCTAAGACTAACCGCCTACCGTAAATGGTAACACCGCAATCATAATAACATATAATATGGTAATTTACAAACGAAACATATAGAAGCTTCTGTATTGTATTTGTTTTAAAAATTTAATATTTATAAGTTGGGTATCAACTTTAAAATATGCTTTACAGAAACACTATTTAATGGTACAATTATTAAAATAATCATCGGCACTTTTTAGGCACTAATTAAACAAATGATGATTAATTTGTAATTATTATAAAGGTTATAGTGGCTTAATGTACTATTGGGATAAAGATGTTAATAGAAATTAGATTATTATAGGCTCATATGGGTTCGAACCCCGGTGGGCTCACTTTGAAAAGAATGGTCAAAAACCATTCTTTTTTTTCGTTTCGAGCCAATGGATAATAAATTAATAAACTTTATAAAAAGCAGGTGCTTATTAGTTTAAAACTTAGGAGCTTGCTTTTTTTATTCAATATACATTGACAACTGTCTATGTATGTGATATAAAATATATAGATGGCTGTCAATGTGAGGTGGTTATATGAAATCAAAGTATGTATCACTTATATGCAAAGTGTTAGGAGATACTAATAGACTTGAAATTATTCAGATGTTATCTGATGGGGAAAAGTGTGGTTGTAAACTTCTTGAACGATTTGAAATTACACAGCCAACATTATCTCATCATATGAAGATTTTAATAGAGTGTGGTCTTGTAAATCAACGTAAGGAAGGTAAATGGCATTATTATTCACTAAATTGTGAAACTTTAAAAGAATATATGATGTATTTTGAAAATTTAGTGAGATAATAGAAAGGAAAAATATGACGATACCTAAGAAAGCAAAATTAATATTAAGAGATATTAAAAAAGAAGAGGGAATAAATCCTATTCATATATTTAGAAATATTGCAAAAAAAGAATATATAGGTATTCATGGACCAGAGCATCATATTTTAGATGGTGCAAGTTTACTTGTAGCATATAAAAATGCTGGAGGAAATATAGATATTGATAGTGCACTTGAAAAGTTAATGGAAGAGGGCATTAGAATGCCAGGTGCTATGTGTGGTTTGTGGGGAGTTTGTGGTGCTATAACATCAATTGGGGCAGCATTATCAATTATCGATGAAACAGGTCCTTTATCTAAAGATGGAACGTGGGGCTATCATATGCAGTTCACATCAAATGCAATTAGT
Organism: uncultured Eubacterium sp.; assembly: GCA_900551945.1. Classification (GTDB taxonomy): domain Bacteria; phylum Bacillota; class Clostridia; order Lachnospirales; family Lachnospiraceae; genus Lachnospira. The sequence continues at coordinate 8,038 of URYE01000001.1, forward strand.
GAGTTAGGAAAGATAAATGGACCAAGATGTTGTAAGAGAGATGCAATGATAGCATTTAAGAATGGTATAGAGTATGTTAATAGTCATTATGGAGTTTCTTTAGAATATGAACATGTAAAATGCGATTATTTTAATCAGAACGAGCAATGTATTAAAGAAAGGTGTCCATATTATGAGTAAAAAGAAAGTTGCATTTATTTGTGTTCATAATTCGTGTCGAAGTCAGATTGCAGAAGCACTTGGAAAATATTTAGCTTCAGATGTATTTGAAAGTTACTCGGCAGGAACTGAAACAAAGTCTCAGATTAATCAAGATGCTGTTCGTATTATGAAAGAGTTATATAGAATTGATATGGAAGCAACACAATATTCTAAATTGATTAGTGATATTCCAAATGTGGATATTGCTATATCTATGGGCTGTAATGTGGAATGTCCTTTTATAGGAAGAGTTTTTGATGATAATTGGAAACTTGAAGACCCAACTGGGAAATCAGATGAGTACTTTAAAGTTATAATCAAAGAAATAGAGAGTAAAATATTAAATCTAAAAAAGATGTTAAGTGAATAAAATGATATTTTATTTATGAAAAAGCGTGGAATAATTTCAAGTGTATATGAGTAATAAAAAAATTAAAACAAATATAATTTGATGTAAATATAGAAATAGAGTAATATATTAATATGAAAAAGGTGCTACCTATAGATGGTTAGCCTTTAGAGTTTAAGTTATTATAAAATAACCGTATCCATTGGCGTGGGGCGGTTATTTTTTTACTTTAAAATATACTTTACATAAATTCTATTTAATGATATAATTATTAAGATAATCATCGGCATTTTTTGGTACTAATTAAACAAATGATGATTAATTTATAATTATTATAAAATTTATAGTTGCTTAATGCGCTATTAGGACAAATACATTAAAAGAAATTAGATTATTATAAGCTCATATGTTTTTATAGTAATAATTAATAACAGAAGCGGATGAGATTAAGTTCTTATCCGCTTTTTGTGTTATGCAAACAACGATGCAAAGTCTGTACTTTCACAAGGCTTTGGTGACTGTTGTGATAATTTGAGAAGCTGCAGAGCGAGGTTCTCATATTTATATATAATGTATGAAAGGGTTTATTTATGAAAGAAAGAGAGAAGTTTAAATCAAGATTAGGCTTTATCCTTGTATCGGCGGGTTGCGCTATTGGTCTTGGTAACGTGTGGAAGTTCCCGTATATATGTGGGGAAAACGGTGGTGCGGTGTTCTTGCTTATATACTTGTTATTTATGGCAATAATAGCATGGCCAATTCTTGTCTGTGAATTTGCAGTTGGGCGAGGAAGTAGAAAAAGTATAGCACAAGCATTTCCATTGCTTGAAAGCGAAAAGAGTAATTGGCATAGAGTTAAGTGGTTCGGCTTGTTTGGTAATTACTTACTTATGATGTTTTATACAATGGTAAGTGGATGGATGATGTATTATGCGTATAATTCAGCATTAGGTAATTTGTCTGGATTAGATGCACATGAGATAACAGAGCAATTTAGCACAATGCTTGCTTCACCAGTAAAAATGATGTTTTGGACTGTAGTAGTAATTCTTATAGCATTTGGTATATGTTCGCTAGGTGTTCAAAATGGCGTTGAAAAGATTACAAAAGTAATGATGATATGTTTAATGGTGCTTATGGTAGTGCTTGCATTTAATTCTCTGACACTTGATAATGCTTTAGAAGGGTTAAAGTTTTATCTTGTACCTGATATAGAAAGAGCTGCACAAAAAGGTTGGGGAAATGTTATTTTTGCAGCATTGACACATGCGTTCTTTACATTAAGTGTTGGTATGGGGTCGATGTGTATTTTTGGTAGTTATCTTGAAAAAGATCACAAGCTCACAAATGAGTCATTAAATGTAGTAATACTTGATACATTTATTGCTATAACAGCGGGAATAATAATAATACCAGCTTGCTTTGCATTTGGTGTACAGCCAGATTCAGGCCCATCACTTTTATTTATTACTTTGCCAAATGTATTTAACAATATGGTAGGTGGTAGAATATGGGGAACAATGTTCTTTATATTTATGGTATTCGCTTCTATTTCAACAGTAATAGCTGTATTTGAAAATATTATTGCAATGACAATGGAAATATGGAACATAGAAAGAAAAAAAGCAGTTCTTATTAATATTTTTGGTGTTATAATTCTTTCAATGCCAGCAGTATTAGGTTATAATGTGTTATCAGGAATAACACCAATGGGCGCAGGCTCAACAATAATGGATTTGGAAGACTTTATTGTGTCTTACAATATACTTCCATTAGGTGGTCTTGTATTTGTTCTTTTCTGTACAAGAAAGAATGGTTGGGGCTTTGATAACTTTGTAAAAGAAGTTGATACTGGAAAGGGCTTTAATTTTCCAGTATGGGTAAAAGGTTACATGTCTTATGTATTGCCACTTATCGTAATTGTTGTATATATAAAAGGCTACTATGATATGTTTAGTCCAAAGGGAACAGCAGAGCTTATAAAGTGGATGATAATTGCATTTTTGTTCCTTACAATAGTAATAAGCTTTTCTTTAAAGGCAACAAAGAAAAAGAAATAATTAATATAAAATCTTGTTAAATCAGTCCCCAACTTATGTTGCGTAAAGTGATAAGTTGGGGATTTATATATTGACGTAGAAAGGATAGGATAATAATATGAGTCAAGATTGTACACATGATTGCGGAAGCTGTGGTTCAGATTGCGCTGACAGAACACAGCCAGAAAAATTAAGAAATGCTAATAATAGTAATGTAAAAAAAGTAATTGCTGTTGTAAGTGGTAAGGGTGGTGTTGGTAAATCACTTGTAACTTCAATGATGGCAGTTAAATCAGCTAAAAGTGGTTTAAAGACAGCTATCCTTGATGCTGATATAACTGGTCCTTCAATTCCTAAGTCATTTGGAGTTAAGGGTAGAGTAGGTTGTGATGAAGCCGGAACAGTTATATATCCAGCAGTTACAAAAGAAGGTATTAAGATAATGTCTGTTAATCTTCTTATGGAAAATGAAACTGACCCAGTAATATGGAGAGGTCCAGTTATTGCAAATGCAGTTAGAGAGTTTTGGGAAAATGTAGAATGGGACGATGTGGATTGTATGTTTATTGACTGTCCACCTGGAACAGGAGATGTACCTCTTACAATATTCCAGTCACTTCCAGTAGATGGGATTATTATTGTGACATCTCCACAGGAGCTTGTTTCAATGATAGTTGAAAAGGCAGTTAATATGGCTAAAATGATGAATGTGCCAGTACTTGGTATTGTTGAGAATATGTCATACTTTAAATGTCCAGATTGTGGAAATGTTCACTATATTTACGGAAAGAGTAATATTGAAAAGATAGCTGAAGAAAATGGAATTGAAACAATAGCAAAGCTTCCTATCGACTCTGAAACAGCTTCAAAGGTTGACGCAGGAAAAGCAGAAGAATTAGATGTTGAAGCTCTTAATGAAATATTTGAACGTATTAAATAAAGGTTTAATACAAATATTTTAACAAAATTAAGCAAGTTCCATATTTGTACTGCAATAAGTATGCAGCTTGCTTATATTAGTAGAAGTACAACTATTTTTAATTGTGTTAGAAGAAGTTTATACTTTTGATAAAATGTGATAATAGTATTATAAGTGGATATTTAGTAAATTATAAATATTCATTAACTATTGTTGAAAAACAAGGGAATAGTCTTTATAGTATATGGCTTAGAATTAATTGTCTTATACTATAAAGGTTGTTCCCTTGAGTTATTTTTATTATAATAAAAATAGATGGTGCCCCTTCAACAGCTTGTTGTAGAGAATAGTCAGTATCTATATGTAAAAAAATTATATATATAAGTTAAAAATACTTGCAAAGTAATATAATAAGTGCTATAGTGAACATATGAACAGATATTCATATGTTTCGGAAAGGTGTGATTATGAATAATAAGTTTGAAACAGATTGTTGTGATATGTTTGAAGTACATGATAATGTAGTATGTGAAGTCAGAAAAAGTCTTCCTGATGATGAATGTCTTGAAAGCCTTGCTGATATATTTAAGGTATTTGGTGACAAGACAAGAATAAGAATTTTATATGTTCTTCATGTAAAGGAATTATGTGTATGTGATATAGCACAACTTCTTAACATGAACCAGTCGGCAATATCTCATCAATTAAAGGTATTAAGACAGGCGAAGCTTATTAAGAGTAGGAGAGAGGGCAAGTCAGTTTATTATTCTCTTGATGACTCACACGTTCACGAAATTCTTAACATGGGAATGGAACATATAATGGAATAAGATACCATATAATATTTCTGAATTATATATTTTTAGAAGTATAGTGATTTTTAATATGGTTAGTTGTAAAAGATTATATGTTAAATGTAATTAGTAATATAGGATAATGTAAGAATATCTGACATAGATTGTAAATGTTTTAGATTACAATTTTTATTATTATGGTTAATCTAAAGATAATGTATTTGTATTAAACACACATAATACATATATAATTAAATAAAAATATAAAAGAGTGTGTAGGAATGGAGATTGTTATGAAGAAGAAGTTTAAATTACAAGACCTTGATTGTGCTAATTGCGCAGCTAAGATGGAAGATGCTATTAAGAAGCTTGATGGTGTTAATGATGCAAATGTAAGTTTTATGACACAGAAGATGACAATTGATGCAGAAGACGATAAGTTTGATGACATTATGAAGGAAGTAGTAGAAGTTTGTAAAAAAGTTGAGCCTGATTGCGTTATATTAATGTAATTGTAAAATTTAGTTTGTTGGCAGGTAGAGGGCAGTAGGGTTGATATTTTATAGTCAATGGATAAATGCTAAGTAGTTCTAAGATGTGCTGTTTAGGTATTAAAAACAGACGTGACCGTAATGAATACGACGTCGTGTCGCTCATTACTTGCCCCGACGTCCTGTCGGGGCATCGCTGTATATTGATAGTACAACTAAGAACTACTAAGCTTTTACCATATACTATAAAATATCAATCCTACTGCCTTTTGTTACGAGGCGTGTCTATATAAGATAAATGATTTAAGTTTTAAAAACTTACTATATGTACCAAAAATATACGCCTGTTTTCAATTTGCACCACTATGTTTTTAGTAATAAGTGATTAAACTTTTAATTAAAAATTACGTTTTAATGTTTAACAGCTTATCTAAGATGTACTAAACACTTATTATATGCACCCCCAATATATGCCTGTTTTCAGTTCGTTTCACTATGAGTAATAAGTGATTAAATTGTTTGCATAGGTTGAGAGTCGATTTTTCAATTCTATGTGCCTATATTATTTGATAAATAGTTAAATTTTTCCATAAGTTAAAGGTTGAGTTTTGGAAATTTTAGTAAATAAGTGGAACAGATAGTGGATAAGTTTGTTAGAAAAATTTTATTTTAATAGAGTAAGTGGAAAGGAGTTATTAGTATGAATAAGAAGCAGAAAAAAATGTTGTATAGAATTATTGCTACTGCTGTTGTGTATGTGTTTTTGATTGTTATGGAACATGTTGGTAACTTTGATTTTATGGATAAGTTTCCAGTAGGGCTTGTATTATTCTTAATTCCATATTTTATGATTGGATATGACATCATATATAAGGCTATTCGAAATATATCTCATGGTCAAGTATTTGATGAAAATTTCCTTATGTTTGTAGCTACAGTTGGAGCATTTGTTGTAGGAGAGTATTCAGAAGGCGTTGCTGTTATGCTTTTCTATCAAGTAGGTGAATTATTCCAAAGCTATGCCGTTAATAAGTCTAGACAGTCAATAACAGACCTTATGGATATATGTCCAGAGTATGCTAATATTGAAGTTGATGGAAAGCTTGAACAGGTTGACCCTGATGACGTTGAAGTTGGAAGTATTATTGTAGTAAAGGCGGGGGAGAGAATTCCGCTTGATGGAATTGTTGTTGAAGGTGAGTCTATGGTGGATACATCTTCTCTTACTGGTGAGTCAGTTCCACGCCGAGTAACTAAGGACTCTGAAGTTATAAGTGGTTGTGTAAATGGAAGTGGCGTACTTTACGTTAAGACAACTAAAGAATTTGACGACTCAACAGTATCTAAAATTCTTGAACTCGTTGAAAATGCAAGCTCAAGAAAGGCTCATGTTGAAAACTTTATAACAAGATTTGCTAAGTATTACACACCAATTGTTGTATGCGTAGCGGTAGTGCTTGCCATTTTACCACCAATTATTCTTGGCGGCGGTTGGTTTGACTGGCTTCAAAGAGCTTGTATTTTTCTTGTAATATCTTGCCCATGTGCGTTAGTTATATCCGTTCCGCTTAGCTTCTTTGGTGGAATTGGGGCTTTTTCAAGAGCAGGTATTCTTGTAAAGGGAAGTAATTATCTTGAAGCAGTAGCACAGATGGATACAGTAGTATTTGATAAGACAGGAACTCTTACAAAGGGTGAATTTGTAGTTACACAGTTAAGTCCCGCAGACGGAGTTGACGAGAAAGAATTGTATGAGCTTGCAGCTTGTGCCGAAAGTTATTCTGACCACCCAATAGCATTTTCAATTAAGAATGGATATTCTGAGAAGTATGGTGCAATTAACACAGATAGAGTTACAGATAGTAAAGAAATCTCTGGTCATGGAATTAGTGTAAATGTAGACGGAAGTAGTGTGCTTGCAGGTAATGAAAGACTTCTTAAGCAAAATTCTATAAAGGTATCACAAAAAGATATTGATGAAAATAGTGCCGGAACAGTTATCTATATAGCAAAAAATGGTAAATATATGGGTAAGCTTGTGATTTCTGATGTTATTAAGCCAGAAGCTAAGGAAGCTATCGCACTTCTTAAAAAAGCTGGTGTTAAAAAGACGGTTATGCTTACAGGGGATAGAAAAAATGCGGGCGAAGCCGTTGCAAAAGAACTTGGACTTGACGAAGTGTATACACAACTTTTACCTGCTGATAAGGTAGCAAAAGTTGAAGAACTTTTAAAACAGCATGAAGCAAATGGTGGCAAGAGCAAGGTGGCATTTGTGGGTGATGGAATTAATGATGCACCAGTACTTACAAGAGCAGATATTGGTATCGCAATGGGTAGTATGGGTTCAGATGCAGCAATTGAGGCAGCAGACGTTGTACTTATGGACGATGATACAACTAAGATATCAAAGATTGTATATATCGCAAGAAAGACAATGACAATTGTTAGACAGAACATTATATTTGCACTTGCGGTAAAACTTGCCATTCTTTTACTTGGTGCTTTTGGTATGGCTAATATGTGGGAAGCTGTATTTGCTGATGTTGGCGTATCAGTAATAGCAATCTTAAATGCGATGAGGGTGCTTAGAATACGATGAAATATATTATAATGTTTAAGGGTGGCGTGGAAACCCTTGAGTACTTTTCAATGGAAATGGCACGCACATTTGAAGAAAATGGTTTTAAAATATACTGGTTTGATTTAATATTTGAGCAAGAGAGTGCTAAGAAGCTAAAAAGTTTTATTGAGCAAAATGCAATTAAAGACGGCAAAGCATTTAATATATGTGCATTTACATTTAACTTTGCAGGAATTGCTGGCGAAGAAGGGCTTTTTGATGATACAAACTTTTGGAACGAAATGGATATTTTTGTATATAACATGGTGGTTGACCACCCATTTTATTATCACAAGTACGCAAAGTATATTCCTAAAAAATACAAGCAGATAAGTATAGATAGGAACCATGAGATATATTTAAGAAGATTTTTTCCACATATAAATTCATTTTTTATGCCATTAGGCGGAACTGGTTTGTATGAGCGAAAGACCGTAGGTATTGAAAAGCCGATGTTATCTTATAATGAACGACCAATAGATATTATTTTCACTGGAAATTATACAAGACCAGAAACTTTTGACAAATTCCTTGTGGGTATGGATAAGGATTATAGGGAATTTTATTATTCATTAGTTGATGAAGTCTACAATAACCCAGATACTCTTATTGAAGATTTGCTTGAACGCCGCCTTAAACAAGAAATTGATGAGCCGATTAGTGATATACAGTTAAGGGAGTGTATGCCAAATCTTGCATTTGTTGATTTATCAGTGAGATTTTATTATAGGGCTGATGTGATTAGAACTCTTGTTGACAGCGGTAGAAAGGTGTACATTGTTGGAGCTGGCTGGGACAAGCTTGAATGTAAGCACCCTGAAAATATAATTATGTACGGAAGTGGATATTCTCAAGATTGTCTTGATAAGATTGCACAGTCTAAGCTTTCGGTAAATGTAATGCCATGGTTTAAAGATGGGGCGCACGACAGGATATTTAATTCGATGTTAAATGGTGCTGTGTCAGTAAGTGATGACAGTACATATCTTAGGCAGGTATTTAATGATAGAGAAGATATTTGTTTTTATTCGCTTAAAAATGTTAATGAAGTAGTAGATATTGTGCAGGAATTACTTGATAATCCATCGCTTATGAAGGATATAGCTAGTGTAGCTTATGATAAGTGTATAAAAATGCACACTTGGAAGCAAAGAACATTGACTATAATTGATGTTATGGCAAAAGACATGATATATAATACATAAGACAAAGATACGAAAGTTCAAGGATAAATAAATTTGAACTTTCGTATTTTATTTATGCGAATAATGAGCTAAAATTTGTGTTTGCACAAAACTTTGACAACTGTTAAGATAGGTTGAAAAACTCGCAGAGAATAATTGTCATAGTTTATGCTAATAACAAGTTAAAGTCTGTACTTTTACAAAACTTTCGCAACTGTCGTAATAACTTGAAAAATTAATATTATTTGGTTATCTTAGTTTAGTTTTTTTCTATATCGGTATTGTATAAAAAATACGCTAGAAAAAATACGGGGCTATAATACAATAATAGGGAAATAGAAGTAATATAAGTATTGAATTAATTGTTAAAATATGTTATATTTTTAACAAACATTATATTAATGTAAAACAAAAAATATAGAAATGAGGGAATTTTTTATGAGAAGGAAAGTTGTAGCAGGGAATTGGAAGATGAATTTGACACCAAGTCAAGCAAAGGCATTAGTTGATGAATTTAGACCACACATTGATAACCCAGAAGTTGATGTTATATTGTGTGTTCCAGCCATTGATATTATACCAGTATCTCAAGAGCTTGCGGGGACAGGCGTTCATATTGGTGCAGAGAATATGTATTATGAAGAAAAGGGTGCATATACAGGAGAGCAGTCAGCAGAGATGTTGACAGATGCAGGTGTATCATATGTAATACTTGGTCATTCTGAGAGAAGACAGTATTTTAATGAAGATGACAGGGTAATCAATAAGAAGATTAGAAAAGCCTTAGAGCATGATATTACTCCAATTATATGTTGCGGTGAAACTATAGAGCAAAGAGAAGCTGGTATTACACTTGAATTTATAAGAATACAGATTGTAAATGCTTTTGCACAAGTTTCAAAAGAAGATGCTAAAAGATGTATTGTTGCTTATGAACCTATATGGGCAATCGGAACTGGTCATGTTGCAACAACACAGCAGGCACAAGAAGTATGTGCAGCAATAAGAAAGGATATTGAAGATATCTATGATAAGGAAACTGCTGACACAATAAGAATACTTTATGGTGGAAGTGTTAATGTAAGCAATGCGTCAGAGCTATTTGCACAGCCAGATATTGATGGAGGACTTGTTGGTGGAGCAAGTACAAAGCCAGAATTTACAAATATTGTTAATTATAAAGACGAAGCTAAATAATAAATGAGAATTTACTGTTTTATCCCCTTTTATTAGATAAAATATAAGTCTAATGAAAGGGGAATTTAAAATGCAAAACTTGAGAAGAAAAGTAGTTGACATAATATGGCTAGATTGATATAATATTTTTGTTGTGTACTTGTGTATACATTTAATTGAAAAGCGGATGTGGCGGAACTGGCAGACGCGCTAGACTTAGGATCTAGTTCGAGAGAGTGCAGGTTCGATTCCTGTCATCCGCATAACTTAAGGCTATGTGAGTGCCTACGAAACCGAATTAAAATTCTTTGTAATAAGGAATTGCAATTCGGTTTTTTTATTTACGCAAACAACGAGTCAAAGTTTGTGTTTGCATAAGAATTTAGCAATTGATAATTTGAGAAAGGATTTTATTTATGAAAAGGGCAATTGATTTTGGAAATGACAAAATTATTAGCATGATGTTAAGACTTGCTCCACCTGTTATGCTTGCTCAATTAATTCAAGCATTGTACAACATTATAGATAGCTTTTTTATTGGCAGATGTTCCTCATCTGGGCTTACTGCGTTGTCAATTGTGTATCCTATTCAGCTTCTTATGATAGCATTTGCAGTAGGAACGGGAGTTGGAATTAATACACTGATTGCACATTTCTGCGGAGCAGGCAAAAATAAAGAGGGTGACGAAACAGCGGGAATGTCTGTTGTTTTAGAGCTAATTATGTGGGTTGTTTTTGCAGTTGTTTGTTATTTTATAATGCCGTATTATGCTAAAATGTCTACTGACTCGTTAGATGTAATAACAGATGTAATTGTTTATGGAAGAATAGTTAGTGTATTTAGTATTGGACTATTTGTGGAGAGTGGTTGGACAAAGGTGCTTCAAGCATTTGGAAATATGAAGATACCTATGTTTGCACAGATTGTTGGTGCGATTGTGAATATTATTTTAGACCCTGTATTAATTTTTGGCGTTGGTATTTTTCCAAAGTTGGGAATAGCGGGAGCAGGAATTGCAACAGTTGTGGGACAAATTGTAGCAGCATTGATTGTTATGCCAAAGGGATATAAAAAGTCGCCTGCAATTTCAAAGTACAAGGATTATGTTAAGAAAATATATATGCTTGGTTTTCCTAACATAATTATGCAGTCGGCGTATACATTTTACATATTGGGACTTAATCTTATATTAAAGACATTTTCAGACCAGGCAGTTACAGCACTTGGTTTGTATTACAAATGGCAGACGTTCTTTTTCATTCCATTGGGGGCAATGCAGACTTGTATCGTGCCTATAATAAGTTTTAATTACAGTGCGAAAAAGTTAAAAAGGTGTAAGGATACATTGAAGGCCGCAGTTGTATGTGGAATGGGGCTTATGCTTATTGGTGTATTGTGTTTTGAGATACTTCCATCACAAATGCTTAATGTGTTTTCAAAGGATAGTGAAGTAATAAGTATAGGAACTGTAGGTTTTAAGATTATTGGAATATCATTTATTCCTATGGTAACATCTTTGATATTTCCAGTGTTTTTTCAAGCTGTTGGAAGCTCGGTAGTAAGTTCATTGCTTACGGTTGTAAGAACGGTGATACTATTTGTGCCACTAGGTTTTATATTTTCAAGATTGGGACTAGATTACTTCTGGCTAACATTTCCATTTACAGAAGTGATTACTACAATTGTAGGTGGTGTTATGTATAATAGATTTTTAAAGAAAAATAGTATTTTAATAGAAATGTAGAATAAAAAATAAAATTCCCTATTTAGCAATTGGAAAGAAGTTTTCTTTGCTAGATAGGGAATTTTTTTAAATTGGTTGATGAATTGTAAAATGTATTGTCACATTTTGGATAGCTTGTTTGTTATATATAATGGTAATTATTTGAAAATCTAAAGAAATGACATATTGATGTTTAATTATGCCGTTTAAGGTGAAAATATTTATAGTTAATTTAAAATATATTCTTGAAAAATACATAATAAAGTGATAGAATATTAATGAAATAATTGTAGAACGGAGAAATATTTATGGAGAAAAGATTTTCAAAGGTTGCTGTAAGCGAAACAAATAACAATAATATTTTTTTTAATAGACAACTTAAAATGTATTCTACTAAAGGTGATATAAGGTCGCCTTTTGAGAGAGATTATACAAGAATATTGCATGCAAATTCTTTTAGAAGAATGAAGCATAAGACACAAGTTTTTTTCAATGTTGAAAACGACCATATCTGTACAAGAATGGAACACGTTCTTCATGTGGAGTCAGTTAGCCATTCTATAGCTAAGGCGCTTGGGCTTAACTGTGAGCTTACAAAGGCAATAGCACTAGGTCACGATTTGGGTCATGCTCCATTTGGCCATTTTGGTGAGCGGATTTTAAACAACCTTGCAATAAATGGAATTAAGGATGGAAAAGAAGTGCTTGCTTATGGACTGTCAGAACAGGCAATTAAAAACTTAAATAATGCACCATATTTTTGGCATGAAAGAAACAGCTTAAGAATGGTTGATAAGCTCGATTTATTACCAGACGACAATGGAAATAATAAAAATCTTAATCTTACCTTTGCTGTAAGAGATGGAATAATATCGCACTGTGGGGAATTAAAAACAGTTAATCTTAAGCCTAGAACGCAAGATATTGACCTTACAAAAGATTTTATAAGAAGTGGTCAGTTTGAACCAGCCACTTGGGAAGGGTGTGCCGTTAAAATATCAGATAAGATTGCATATCTTGGGCGCGATATAGAAGACGCAATAAGACTCGGCTTTATAACAGATAAAGACCTTGAAGAATTAAAGGATATAGCTGATGAAAATATAGTGCTTAATACTACAACACTTATGCACCGTATGATTGTTGATATATGTCGTGAAAGTTCACCCGAATGTGGAATTGTGTTAGGTGAAGTTAACAAAAAGTTAATTGACAATGTTCTTGCATTTAATAATAAGCATATATATTTAAGCCATAAGTCCGATGCGTATCGAGATTATTGTAAGATGATACTTTCTTGGATATATAGAGTACTTGTCAATCTTTACGATTATGATAAAACAGTTGAAAATATTAACGCACTTCCATATAACCTTTTAAAAAGGAGTTTTCTTGATTGGATATACACATATACAGATATAGATTATATTCCAAAGGATAAAAGAGAAAAATATAAAAAATTTCAGAATATAAAAATATATGGAAAGCTTGAAAATAGAGATTTATATATTCGAGCAGTTATAGATTATATTGCAGGCATGACAGATAATTATGCAATAAAGATATTTAAGGAATTTATAACATTTGAGTAATGGATTATTAAAAAATATTTTTGTTAGTAAAGTAAAAGGAAGTATAATTTATGGATAAGAAAATTAAAAAAGATTTAGTTATAATTGCTGTTATGCTTGGATTTATAGTATTTGCAGTAGTAAAATGGGAAATACCTTATTTTAATTCATTAAGCAGTTCATCACAAAGTAGTAATAATCAAACAAAGGCTGATAATTCTTTTGTATCACAAGTTAATAACATAAATAATAATTCCACTACAGAGAGTGTTAGGCAGGACAGTGCAATAATAGATGGCGTTGAATATAAAGTGAACAAATACAATATTTCAAAACACGCAGATATAGATAGACAGTTAAAAGATGTTACAAGTGCGAAGCTAGAAGCTGGAACTATAACTAATGAGTATAGTTTTGTAAATGTAGACGTTACTATTAAAAATATGAATAAAAGTAGTATGAACATTGATGTTAATACATTATATATTAATGGAATTGAAAATGAAAATAGTAAAGTTGCGTGCTATAAAGTGACACCAGCATATATAAAAAATAATGATATAGAACTTAATGAGGGTAGTTTTGAGTTATTGCAAGGGCAGTCAGTTGATATTACATTATTTTATGTATTAAACGACAAATCGACAGAAGAAAAGCTATTAGAAAATGGTGATGTAAGGTTTCAATTTATAGTCAATCCACGAAACGAAAGAATTGAAAATACTTTTATACAGGAAGATGAAAGAAATGGAATTGATTTTATTTATAATTTAACTGATATTGTACATGAGTAACATTTTTTAACCCCAATTAACAGATTATTGATAAATTTTATCATTTATTTTCAAAATTATATGGTATAATGATAGGAAAATTAAAACAAACAAGGAGGTACTTTTATGTTTAACTTAAAGAATATTAAATGGAATAAGGTAGGTTTATTTGGAGCTGGTGTTTTATTTGGTACAGCAGGTATTAAGGCTTTATCAAGCAAAGATGCAAAGAATTTATACACTAAGGGTACAGCAGCAGTTTTAAGAGCTAAATCATGTGTAATGAAGACAGCTACAACTCTTCAGGAAAATGTAGAAGACATTTATTCAGACGCAAAGAGTATTAATGAAGAACGTGCCGCAGCAGAAGAAGCTGAATTTGAAGATGTTGAAGTTGAATTAACAGAAGACGAAGAAGAACAGGATTCAGAAGAATAATAATACAGAAAGCTGGTTAGAGGAATTATGAAGTTCAGAATTTTACACGAAAACAAAGGCGTGATGAGAGTTCATTTTTCTCAAAGCAGGATGAGTTATGAACAGGCAGATATACTCTTATATTATCTTCATAGTAATAAGCTTGTAACATTTGCTAAAGTATATGAACGTACAGCAGACACAACAGTGAAGTATGTTGGAAATAGAGCTGATATTATTAGAATGTTACAGACTTTCCACTATGAAGATGTAGATGTACCTGATGATGTAATTGAAAATTCAGGCAGAGAACAAAATGCAGAGTATCAAGAAAAGCTTGTTAATAAAGTTGTATTGAGATTTGCAAGCAAGATGTTTATTCCATATCCGCTTAGGGCTTGTATAACAACAGTAAAATCTGTTAAGTACATTTATAAAGGACTTGAAACACTACTAAAAGGAAAGATTGAAGTTCCAGTTCTTGATGCAACAGCTATTGGTGTATCAGTTATAAGAGGTGATTATGATACAGCAGGTTCTGTAATGTTCTTATTAGGAATAGGGGAACTGTTAGAAGAATGGACACATAAGCGTTCAGTTGATGACCTTGCAAGAACTATGTCACTTAATGTTGGCAAAGTATGGTTAAAGACAGGTGATAAGCAGGTTCAGGTGTCAACATCAGAGATTAAAAAGGGTGATGAAGTTATAGTACATATGGGTAATATAATCCCATTTGACGGAGTTGTAACAGATGGTGAAGCTATGGTTAATCAAGCTTCATTAACAGGTGAGTCTGAACCAGTTAGAAGAACTAATGGTAATTCGGTATATGCTGGAACTGTAATTGAAGAAGGAGAGATAACTCTTCTTGTTAAAGAAACAGGTGGTAAGACTAAGTTTGAAAAGATTGTTACAATGATTGAGGAAACAGAGAAGTTAAAGTCGCAGATGGAAAGCAAAGCAGAACATCTTGCAGATAGACTCGTTCCATATACACTTGGTGGCACAGCGCTTACATATCTTATAACAAGAAATGTTACTAAGGCATTATCAGTGCTTATGGTTGATTTTTCTTGTGCGTTAAAATTAGCAATGCCTATTTCCGTACTTTCAGCGATAAGAGAAGCTGCGCTTTATAACATAACTGTTAAGGGTGGAAAGTATTTAGAAAAGGTTGCAGAAGCAGATACTATTGTATTTGATAAGACAGGCACACTTACAAAAGCAACACCAAAGGTTGTTAAAGTTATTTCATTTAACGATACAACATCAGAAGAATTACTTCGTATATCTGCTTGTCTTGAAGAACATTTCCCTCATTCAATGGCAAAGGCAGTTGTTGAGGCAGCTAAAGAAAGAAATCTTGACCACGAAGAAATGCACTCAAAGGTAGAGTATATTGTAGCACATGGTATTTCTACAACTATTGATGGAAAGAAAGCTATAATAGGAAGTTCACACTTTGTATTTGAAGATGAAAAGTGTTCTGTTCCAGAAGGTAAGGAAGATTTATTTAATCACCTTCCAGCACATTGTTCACATCTTTATCTTGCGATTGAAAATGAACTTGCAGCGGTAATATGTATTGAAGACCCACTTCGTGAAGAAGCAGAGGCAGTTATTACATCACTTAGAAAGTCAGGAATAAGTAAGATTGTTATGATGACAGGTGATAGTGAACGTACTGCAAGTGCAATTGCAAAGGAAGTCGGCGTTGATGAATATTATTCAGAAGTGCTTCCAGAAGATAAGGCAAAGTTTGTTGAAAATGAAAAAGCACAAGGAAGAAAAGTAATCATGGTTGGTGATGGAATTAACGACTCACCAGCACTTTCTGCTGCTGATGTCGGTATTGCTATTAGTGATGGCGCTCAGATAGCAAGAGAGATTGCTGACATTACTATTTCAGCAGATGACTTGTATCAATTAGTAACTCTTAAGATGTTAAGTGATGGTCTTATGAAACGTATTAAAAAGAATTATAGAGTTATTGTTGGATTTAATACAGGACTTATCGCAGCAGGTGTTACAGGTGTAATACAACCAACAACATCAGCTTTACTTCATAACACATCAACTCTTTTTATAGGACTTAAGAGTATGCAAAATCTTATCTCATAAGTAGACATTAATATTTATATTTTAATAAAAACAGTATTTAGAATTAATTTTGTATTGTTAATTCTAAATACTGTTTTTTGTTTATGCAAACAACGAGCTAAAGTATGTAATTGTACAAGACTTTGGAAAATGGTTTAATAATTTCATAAGCTAAAATAAGGCAAATAAAGAACTCAAATTAAAGAAAGTATTGCAGTAATATGTAGTATAAGGTAAAATTATATAGAACGATAAGTTAATTAAAATACTGAAAAAAGGAGGCTGAAGGTTATGAGAAGTACAAAGAAGATATATGCGTTGTGTGTATCAATTCTTTTAGCTGTTGTAATGATATTTACATCGGCGGGATTAGGCATTAATGGCGTATATGGCTATCAAAAGGTATTAGCTAATGAAGTTACAGAATATGATATTGCTAATAATACAAGTAATATTGATAGTGGCTTGAAAGGCTTCACACAAAAGACAGAAATAGTTGATGATATACAAAAGACAGATGAAGGTATTGAAAAACAAACTGTACCTAGTCTTTATAGTACAGAGTCACAATGGACTAATTATTCAAGTGATTATTACTATAATATGCTTTCATCAGAGGAGAAGTTATTATATGACAGACTTGAAGCGGCAGCAGTCAAGTATATGGAGTCATCAGAGGATATAACAAATGTTAAGTTTGGAAATGAATATTATATTGATAATGTTGATTGTAGTGACCTTAATATAAGCAAGGAAAGAGTACAATTTGTTGTGGAATTGTTTTACCAGACAGAAGCACAGTACTTTTATCTTGAAAATGTATGGACAATAAGTAAGACATCAGATGGAAATGTTGTAGCAGCATCAATTGCTGTGTATAACGAATTTGTTAATGGAAATACTCGTATGAGATATGTAGAGGCATTTAAAAATTCAATTGATGATTGGGTAGTAAAAGCTAATAAAGAGTCAGATACATACGGAAAACAAAAGGTTATACATGACCTTATATGTGAAAATATAACATATAAAACGGGAGATTATGACCAAAGTGCAGCGAGCGGATTATTAGATTATGGAGTATTCAATCAAAAAACAGTATGCGCTGGATATGCAAAAACATTTCAAATATTATGTAATGCAATGGGAATAGATACTATAATGACAGTAAGCTCATCTCATGCGTGGAATATTGTAAATATTGATGGATATTGGTATATTGTAGATTGTACTTATGATAAGAATTACTATAATTTTAATAAGTCTCCTTATCTTGATATAAGCTCTGCTACACTTAAAAATGTAAGTGATAATGATAAAGCTCATATTGTAAGAGAAGATTGGGCAGTATACCAACCAGTATGCCTTTATGATTATGGAAAAGAAAATAATGATATAGTATGGAATATTGGAAAAAATGTTACAGCTACATTAAATGGAGCTGGTGTACTTACAGTTGAAGGAACTGGAGCAACTTATGATTACACTAGAGGTAAATCACCAATATATGATAATGATTATAAATATGGAATTAAGAGTGTTGTTATTAAGTCAGGAGTAACAGGGATTGGTGATTATGTATTCCAAGATGGATACTTTGAAATTATAGAAATTCCAGATACATTAACAACATGGTCATTAAAAGCATTTACTAATTGTACAAATATTTCAAAGATAATTAATAATAGCAATCTTAGTTGTGATTTTTCTATATTTGGCAATAATGATGACGCATATATGTGGATAAATACTGCTACAGGAGCATTTGTAACAACACTTACACCTAACACAACTGTTGTAAGAACAGAGTACATTCCTGTAAAATCTATTTCGCTTAATATGGAAGATGCGCAGATGGACTTAGGTAATACATTACAGCTTGTAGCTACTATTTTACCTAATAATGCTTCACAAAAAATAGTAAAGTGGACAAGTTCAGATACATCGGTTGCCGATGTTGATAATAATGGTCTTGTTATGGCATATACAGAGGGTACAACACAAATAACAGCACAGTGTAGTGGTTTTACGGCAGTATGTAATATTACAGTAAATGTACCATACGAAGCATTGTATGAACTTAAGTTAGCTGATGATGGCAACTGGTATATGTTCGTTGGTGGTGGTATTGATTATGACTATAATGGAATGGGCTTAAATGAATATGGCTGGTGGAAGATAACAAATGGAACAGTAGACTTTAACTATAATGGAATGGCTCAAAATAGATATGGCTGGTGGATGATAACTGGTGGCGCATTAGATTTGAGTTATAATGGAATAGCACAAAACCAATATGGTTGGTGGAAAATAACAAATGGAACAGTAGATTTTACAGCTAATGGATTACAGTACGATTTATCGACAGATACATGGTGGTATTTTAATAACGGAGCAATTGACTTTGGATATACAGGAATGGCTGAAAATGAATACGGCTGGTGGAAAATAACAAATGGAACAGTAGATTTTGCTTATAATGGAATGGCTGAAAACCAATACGGTTGGTGGAAACTGTTAAATGGAACAGTAGATTTTGGCTATAATGGAATGGCTGAAAACCAATATGGTTGGTGGAAGATAACAAATGGAACAGTAGACTTTGGTTATAATCAATTAGCTTTAAATGAATATGGCTGGTGGAAGATAACAAATGGAGCAGTAGACTTTAGTTATAACGGATTAGCTGAAAATGAATATGGACTTTGGAAAGTTACAAACGGAGCAGTAGACCTTAGCTTTAATGGCCCAGTAGCTTATATGGGTATTGTATATAATATAGTAAATGGTCATGCTGTTTAAATAAGCCATAAAAAATAATATAAAAAGACTGACATATTAACAAAAATCAACACAAATTTTTGTATAGATTTTGTTATTATGTCAGTCATTTTTTTATCTATAATAAAACAACTTAGATGTAATAATTTAATTATTAATCAGAGTATAGATACTAGGTTATGGCTTAAAAACTCTGATAGTTATATATTAACAACCGAAGCAGTTACGAATAAAAGAAAATAAGTCGTTGCAAGATAAAAATTTAAAACACATAGTAAAAATCCTCCTTGTAATTATTTTTAACAACAAAAGTCATTGCGTTTGTTGTTGTTTGTCTTAGCTAAGTACATATTGATTGTATCAACGATTATACATAAAAACAATAGGAGATGATTGGTAATTAATCTGCGACTTGCATTCCATTTGCGTCCATGTGAAAGTTGTTGCGTATTATAAGCTCAGAAATAGGCACAAGAGTATAACCTTGATTTTGCAAGTTAGTTATAACTGATTCAAGAGCTTGTGCCGTATATTTTGCGCCATTGTGCATAAGAATAATTGCACCATTGTCTAAGGCTTTGTGAGTGGTTACAGTTTTTATAATATTGTCAACACCGTAGTCCTTCCAATCGAGAGAATCAACTGACCACTGTATAGGGTAGTAATTCAAAGAATATGCAGTATTAATAAGTGTCGAATTGTAATCTCCATAGGGCGGTCTAAATAAAAACATATCATATCCTGTAAGCTC
Organism: uncultured Eubacterium sp.; assembly: GCA_900551945.1. Lineage (GTDB taxonomy): Bacteria > Bacillota > Clostridia > Lachnospirales > Lachnospiraceae > Lachnospira. The sequence continues at coordinate 27,934 of URYE01000001.1, forward strand.
TTTTACTTTGTCTGTAACAGATTGAAGTTCTTGTTTTTGTTCGGTAGTGTTTAGTTCACTCATTTTCTTATGATTTTGGCTGTGGTTTCCTAAGTCGTGTCCTCTTGAATATATTTCCTTTACCATGTCGGGATACTCATTAACCCAACCGCCTGTCATAAAAAATGTCACTTTTACATTGAATTTATCTAGTGTATCAAGAATGTGAATAGTATCATCAGCTCCCCAAGCTGCGTCAAAGGAAAGGGATACATATTTTTTATCAGAAGAAAATGTTATTGAAGTATTATTTATTGTGGAATTAGCTGTTATTGTATTATTTTGGACATTTAATGAGTTGTTAATGTTTTTGTTTTGGGCTGATGTGTTAGTTGAGTTGTCGTTAGGGCTTGTGGTGCTAGTATTGTTATTATTGTCTTGTTGTTTTATTTTACTTGCAATATCCACACAGTATATTGGTAAATCCTTTTTGCCTGCACGACTATTTCCAATAATATCACCGCCACCAATTCCAGATCCGTTTTTAATTGATGAAACATTAGAAGAACTTGTATTTTGAAGTTTTTTAGTTTCGGGAATTATGTAAAAAACTACTGTAAGAAATGTAAACACAATAAGCATAAGTATAATCTGTAATGTGTTTTTGATTTTTTTAGGTAAATGTTTTGTTATATTAAAATTTCTTTTCAATGGTAATCTCCATATTTGTACAATTATTTGTATTATTATATTTAAGAGAAACTTAAATAATTACAATAAAAGTTTTTTATGTGTTGTAAAAAAAATCAATATTATATAAAACATTCATACATCGTTAAAAATACAGTTACTTATATTTGTATGCCATTATCGAGCAAGCAGGTTTGTTGTTATTAATTCTTTTAAATATTCATTGTTATATATAATATTGATATCTTACAAAAAAATTATTGAAATCTAAAAAAAATATAAAAATTTAAGTGAAATAAGTATTGACTTTTCAAAATTAAGGACTATAATAAGGGAAAAGTTTGAATAATTATACAAAATTTCAATGATGGGAACAAGGTTGCCTTATTGTGATACTTTGCAGAGAGCTGTCGTTTGGTGCAAGACAGTAGGTATTGTAAGACGATTATCCTCCCTGAGAAGCAGGCTGAAAATGTTAGTAAGCTGTGTCGGACTCCTCCGTTAAAAGGAAAGCGTATGTAGTACGTTAAGAGCTGTATTATTATTGTATTAAGTTGATAATATATACAGAATATGGGTGGTAACGCGGAATGATAATTCGTCCCTTACAGATATTAGTAGTATCTGTAAGGGACTTTTTTTAACCACTAATTATATTTTTTGAAATTTTGTATAAGTCTTCAAATTAATATTAATTATTCTAGGAGGATATGAAAATGAAGACTTTGCAAAAGGTAAGTAAGTTTTTATCTAATTACACATCAATCGTAGTAATTGCAATTGCTGTTGTAACATTTTTAGTTCCACAGTTTATGAAGTGGGTTAATTTTAAGTTATTTGTAGACTTTGTTGGAAATAAGTTTACAAGTCAGTCAATAATTATTGGTGTTATTATGTTTAGTATGGGTCTTACTCTTACAACTGATGATTTTAAAGAGTTAAAGAAAAGACCATTTGATATATGTATAGGTGCTATTGCTCAATACGCAATTATGCCATTTCTTGCACTTGCATTAACAAAGCTTTTACAGCTTCCAGACGCAATTGCACTTGGTCTTATTCTTGTTGGTTGTTGCCCAGGTGGTGTATCTTCAAATATTATGTCATACCTTTGCGGTGGTGATGTAGCATTTTCAGTAGGCATGACAACGGTATCAACAATCATTTCACCAATTATGACACCTATTATGGTATCACTTTTAGCAAGTGGTACTCATATTTCAGTAAATGGTTTATCAATGTTTGTATCTATTATAGAAACAGTTATTCTTCCAATAGCAATTGGTTTTACATTAAATCATTTCTTGGGAAAAAATGAAACATATAGGGAATTACAGCAGATAATGCCAGGCATAGCAGTACTTGGACTTGCTTGTGTAGTAGGTGGTGTAATTGCTTCACAGGGAAGTAAGTTCTTTACATCGGGTGTGTTAATATTTGTTGCTGTATTGTTACATAATGGTTTAGGTTATGCGTTAGGATATTGTGCTGGTAAACTTACAGGAATGAATGTTGCAAAGAAAAGAACAATATCAATCGAAGTTGGTATGCAAAATGCAGGTCTTGCGACTAATCTTGCAACAACAACTCCACAATTTGCTTCAACACCTGAGTCAGCAATTATATGTGCAGTATCTTGCGTATGGCATTCAATATCAGGAACATTACTTGCAGGCTTCTTTGCAAGTCTTGATAAGAAAAAACAAAGTAAAAATGTAGCACAAAAAGCTGCATAATTTAATAAATAATAATAATAAATAAAAGCTAAGTAGTTTTAGATGTTAGTAAATAAATTTTACAACAAACTAAAATTACTTAGCTTTTATTTTTTATTATTTTTAAAATTATTAATCTCTAAGTTTTACATAGACCATTTTTGAACTTTCATCATAACTATCACCAAATACAAGTTTACATAATTCTTGACAATATGATAAAGAAAATTCAGAATTTCCACTGTCTTTTCTAATAGCATTTTCAGAGGCTAATGTGTCATTGTAATCTGAAAGCTTATAAGATGTTATAAGCGATGTACCGAAAAGCTTCTGTGTAACAATAGGAGTGTAGCTGTATTGTTTAATATAGCATGAATTATCAGTTCCGCTCTTTACAAGAGTAACTTTAGCCATACCACCTAACATACGAGGCATTTTATCTTGATTAGAAACAAAGTTACCAAGAGAGTAATAAACAACCATCTGATGACCGTCATCTCTTGTAAGTGTTTCAACAGGCTCCATAACGTGTGGGTGTGCCCCAATTACAACGTCAACACCGAGCTTTAAGAAAAGATTAGTCCAGTACTTCTGATTTGAGTCAGGTTCGTATACATATTCTGTTCCCCAGTGAGGACATACTACAACCATGTCAGCTATTTCTTTTGCTTTTGTGACATCTTGTGTAATCTTATCTACGTCAAGCATATTTACAATGTATGGCTTAGAAGCTGGAATGGCGATACCATTTGTGCCGTATGTATAATTTAAAATGGCAATCTTAAAACCATCTTTGTTATATACATAAATATCGTTGTAATCTTCTTCAGTTTCATTGATACCAAGTACTGCCATTTCTGGATAATTAGTCTTCCAGAAATTAAGACAATTCTCAACACCTGTAAGTCCCTTGTCAAGTGTGTGGTTAGTTGCGTGAAGAATTACATTGAAGCCAGCTTTGGCTTCGGCAACACCGATTTCATAAGGACTGTTAAAACAAGGGTAGCCGCTTAAACCTAATTCGACACCACCAAGAATTGTTTCTTGATTGACAATTCTTATGTCGGCAGCAGAGATATCACTTTTTATATTTTTAAATAAATGGTCAAAGTTATAAGTACCATCTGCTTGTAAACCACTGTTATACACACCCTCATGTGCTAAGATATCACCAATCATCATAATATCAACGGTAACATCGGGCGGTGTAGTTGTTGTTTCTTCAACGGTTGTACTTTCGGTTTCTTCAATACTTACATTGTCAGAAGAGGCTTCTTTTCCTTTAGAACAAGCTGAAAGGCTTATGCTAAGTCCAACAAGGCATACTATGGAAATAACAAGAATTGCAATAAGCGTTGGCATTGATCTGTTGCGCCTTCTTCTTCGTCTTCTTCTGACATTAGTTTTGTTTGTCATAAAATTTCTCCTTAAAATAATTATTATCATCTGTATACTTATTATTCTTGTATACAACTATACATGCTAATAATACATGAATAATGTACGATATTCAAGTGAAAAAGGATATAAGGTTTAGAAAAAAAGTTTTTAAGTCAAATGGTGTCGTTACTATATACATAAAATATCAAAATGTTGTATAATCAAAAAATATTATGATGTAAAAGTTAATGCAAAATTTAACGATAATCATAATAATGAAAGATAACAAAACGTGTTAAGTGCACTCGGCATATTTTGTATATATATTTAAAGAGTGTGCAGAAATGAGGAATTTATGAGCAGGTATTCAAAAAATGATATTTTCAGAATAGTAGAAGAAGAAGACGTGGAATTTATCAGACTTCAATTTACAGATATTTTTGGAGTGCTTAAAAATATAGCTATTCCCGCTAGTCAATTAGAAAAGGCACTTGATAATAGATGTATGTTTGATGGTTCATCTGTTGAAGGCTTTGTAAGAATAGAAGAGTCAGATATGTATCTTTATCCTGATTATGATACTTTTGAAATATTTCCATGGAGACCACAACAGGGAAAAGTTGCAAGGCTTATTTGTGACATATATACACCTGATGGAAATCCATTTGAAGGTGACCCAAGATATGCCTTAAAAAAAGTAATTAAACGTGCAAGTGATATGGGATATAGATTTGATGTAGGACCTGAGTGTGAATTTTTTCTTCTGCACACAGATGACAACGGTTTTCCAACTACAGAAACTTATGAAAGAGCAGGGTATTTTGATTTAGGGCAATCTGATTTGGGTGAAAATGTAAGACGAGATATGGTACTTACACTTGAAGATATGGGTTTTGAAATAGAAGCATCACATCACGAAGATGCTCCAGCACAACATGAGATTGATTTTAAGTATGATGAAGCACTTGTAACAGCAGATAACATAGTAACATTTAAGCTTGCTGTAAAGACAATTGCAAGAAGACATGGGCTTTATGCAACATTTATGCCAAAGCCAAAATATGGAGTAAATGGTTCTGGTATGCACATTAATATGTCAATGTCAACTTTCGATGGAAAGAACATTTTCACAGATAATAATGACAAGTATAAGTTATCTAAAGACGCATATCATTTTATAGCAGGTCTTATGGAACATGCTAAAGGGATGACAGCAATCACTAATCCGCTTGTTAATTCATATAAAAGACTTGTTCCAGGTTATGAAGCACCAGTACATATTGCGTGGTCAGCTACTAATAGAAGTCCTCTTATAAGAATACCAGCAACAAGGGGAGAAGGAACAAGAATTGAGCTTAGAAATCCAGACCCAGCAGCTAATCCATATCTTGCAATTGCGGCGTGTCTTGCGGCGGGGCTTGATGGTATTGAAAGAAAGCTTGAAGTACCACAAAGTGTTGATTACAATGTATTTGAAATAAGTGAAACTGAAAGAATTGAACAAAATATAGAAAGATTACCAGATAACCTTTATGATGCTGTACTTGAACTTAAAAAAGATAAGGTTATATGTGACATGTTAGGAGAACATATTCTTGAAAAATATGTAGAGGCTAAGTTAAAAGAGTGGGATAACTATCGTAAACAAGTTTCTGAATGGGAAGTAGAAGAATATCTTTATAAGTTCTAAATATTTTATCAGACAAATAAGTATTTAATATTTGAAACGGAGGAAGGTGTATGGCAACAATTATTGTTGCATTCCCAAAGCTTGAAGAAGCCAAAGCAGTAAAGAATTTGCTAGTTAGAAAAGGATATGATGTTGCAGTACCATGTACAACAGGCGCACAGGTTATTAATCAAGCAGATAGTTTGTCAGATGGAATTATTGTGTGTGGTTATAAGTTGGCTGATAATATGATTTTTTCAGAAATAAATGAATATAAGCCAAAAAGTTTTGAATTACTGCTTGTAGCATCAAAAAGTAAATGGTTGGATTGTCAAGAACAGGGAATTGTATGTGCGGCGATGCCTATAAAGGTAAATGACCTTATATCTACTATAGAGATGATTTTACAGGCACAGGTACGAAGAAGAAGAAAATCACGAACACAGCCAAGAAAAAGAAATCCGCAAGAACAAAAGACAATAGATGACGCAAAAGCACTTCTTATGGATAAGAATAATATGTCAGAAGAAGAAGCTTTTAGATATATTCAAAAATGTAGTATGGATAGTGGAAATACTATGGTAGAAACGGCACTTATGGTAATAGATATTTATTCACAAATTAGATAGATAATATAAGAAAAATTATTGATGATACTGTTTTGTATTATAAAAAACATAGCTTTGATTGCTTGCAATATAAGAGTGTATTAAAATTGTAAAAATAGAAAAGCAGATTGGAAATATATTTATAATTTAGTGGTATCAGGAAAAGAGGTTAATGATGAAATTTACAAAAATGCACGGTTGTGGTAATGATTATGTTTATGTTGACTGCACAAAAAAGGAGCTTGATAATCCAGAGCAAGTTGCAATAAAGGTAAGTGATAGACATTTTGGAATTGGTTCTGATGGACTTATTCTTATAAAAAGTTCTGACAGAGCAGATTTCTTTATGGATATGTACAATGCTGATGGTTCAAGAGGCAAGATGTGCGGTAATGGAATTAGATGTGTAGGTAAGTATGTGTATGATTTTGGTCTTACAGATAAAACAGAAGTTAAGATTGATACACTTTCTGGAATTAAGACATTAAAGCTTAATGTTGAAAATGGTGTTGTATCAACGGTTGTTGTTGATATGGGAGAGCCTATTTTTAATGCTGATGAAATTCCTGTTGATGTAACAACATTTAACAATCAGACATTGAATAAATCGGACATAATAATTAGTCAGCCACTTGCAGTAAATGGTTTTGAATATGATGTAACTTGTGTATCAATGGGAAATCCACATGCTGTAGTTTATCTTGATAATGATATAGATATTAAGAAATTTGAAATTGAAAAAATCGGACCTGGTTTTGAAAAACACGAAGCATTTCCTGAGAGTGTTAATACTGAATTTATTCAAGTAGTTGATAAGGACAATCTTAATATGAGAGTGTGGGAGCGAGGTTCTGGTGAAACATTTGCTTGTGGAACGGGAGCTTGTGCAAGTCTTGTAGCAACTGTGCTTAATAAGATGTGCAATGAAACAGCTACACTTCATTTACTTGGTGGAGATTTAAAGATTACATGGGATAGAGAAAGTAACAGGGTACTTATGGAAGGCCCAGCAGAGACAGTATTTACAGGAGAAATAAGCGATGACAGAATATAATATTAAAGAATTTAAGGATATATTAGCTTCAGCAGAACCAGTGCCAGGTGGTGGAGGCGCAAGTGCCTATGTAGCATCACTTGGAATGGCACTTGGAACAATGGTTGCTAATCTTACAACAGGTAAGAAAAAATATGCACAGTATCAAGAAGAAATAGAACAAGCTATAGCACAGTCTGAAAAAATATCAGATGAGCTTATTGAATTTATAAAAAAAGACGCAGAAGCTTTTGAACCATTGTCAAAGGCTTATGGTTTGCCAAAGGATACAGATGAACAAAGAAAAGAACGTGACAAGGTTTTGGAAAATGCACTTGTAGTAGCTAGTGAAGCACCTATTGAACTTATGAAAAAGATTATGGAAGCTATCAAGCTTCTTGACAGACTTTCTATAATAGGAAGCAGACTTGCTATAAGTGATGTTGGTGTAGGTATTCAGTTTGCTAAGGCTGCGTTAAATGGAGCGTCACTTAATGTATTTATTAATACTAAGCTTATGAAGGATAGAGATAAAGCGCAGGCTATGAATGAAGAAACAGAAAGTATTTTAAAGGCAGGGAATGAATTGGCTGATAAAATATATAATGAAGTGCTTAATGCTATTATAGTGAAGTAGTTTGATTTTAAATATTATTTTCCGTATGTATTACTACATTGTGAAACAATAAAGAATGTTAAGTTAATATATTTTACGAGATAAGGAGAATGTGAGAAGATGGAAATTTTAAAGGGTTTGCCAGTTGCTAATGCAATTAATGAGAAGCTTATAGAAGAATTAAAGGGAATGGATAAAGTTCCACATCTTGCAATTATAAGAGTAGGTGAAAGACCGGATGATATGTCTTATGAACGTGGTGCTACAAAGAAGATGGAGAAGGTTGGGTTTGATTGTACATCGTATACTTTTCCTGCTGATATAGACAATGAAACTTTCCAAAAGGAATTTGACAAGATTAATGAAGATGACAATATTGATGGAATACTTCTTCTTCGCCCATTGCCAAAGCACCTTGATGAAAAGGCAATTGAAAATAGAATTAATCCTAATAAGGACTTAGATGGTATTTCACCAGTTAATTTAGCGAAGGTGTATGCGGGGGATACTACAGGTTTTGCACCATGTACAGCAGAAGCCGTAATTGAAATGCTTGATTTTGCAGGGGTTGACCTTACTGGAAAAAGGGTTACAGTTGTGGGAAGAAGTCTTGTAATTGGTAAGCCTGTTACTATGTTGCTTATGAAGAAGAATGCAACGGTTACAGTGTGTCATACAAAAACTGTTGATATGCCAAGTGTTTGCCGTAATGCTGAAATTGTTGTTGCGGCAGCAGGAGTTGCTAAAATGATAGATAAGAGTTTTATTAGTAAAGATGCTATTGTAATTGATGTTGGTATAAATGTTGATGAAGATGGTAGTCTTTGTGGAGATGTTAATTTTGATGAGGTTAGTGAGCTTGCTTCAATATTGACACCAGTTCCGGGTGGAGTTGGAAGTGTTACAACATCAGTGCTTGCAAAACATCTTATGAAGGCTACAAAGAATAAGTAAGTTGTGAGGATACCAGTAGGATATAAAACAAACACACACCAGTAAAAGTACAACAGGATATATTTATATGCCATCATCGAACAAGTATGTTCGCTGTTGTCATACAAATATATCCAGCTGTTCTTTTAATGGTGCATTTATTGTTTTATATCCTACTGGTATCTTACGGAAGTTTGTTGGCTTGTGAAGTGTGGATATTATGTTTGTATCTTATATTTTGCTATAAATTTATAAAGGTTTGTTGTAGTATTAAGGTTATGTTTATTGATTTATTTTGTTACTACTTTACAGAAGTTTAATTATGTATAAAGTATAGATATTTTAGCTATTTAGCTACTCTTATAGAAAGAAATATATCTTAAGGGGGAAAATGATTTACTATTATTGTGCTAAATATCAACAGTTAGAACATCTGTAGCTTGTTGTGTAGAGTAGTCAAATGAATAGCTCAATTATGAATACGGTAACACAGCAAAAAATGGAAACTTGTAAAAGGCTTTTGCCGTACCAGGCGGTTATGATACCTACTATTAGGGCGGCAAAGCCGGATATTATGCTGCTTGTTGCGTTTATAATGGCTGGGAATGTCATTACGGCAAGCGTTACATAAGGGACATAAAATAGAAAAGATTTTATCAAAGGACTTTTGATTTCTTTTCGTATAAGTGTTAGTGGGAGTGTTCTTATAAGATAAGTAACTACTCCCATTATTAATATATATATATAAGCATTGTGTGACATATAAATTTACCTTTCGTATTTTTGGTAGGGCTGTTATAATTAACAGTTATTATTTAGTTATTATTGTTCTTCTTTTACGGGAAAAAGAATTGCAGCTATAAGTGATATTGCAACTGTAAGTATTATAATTCTTGTACCTGACGCAATTGATGAAAGTATAGGTGCATATGTAAATATAAAGCTTGCTGTCATTGAGATAACTACAAGAAGTGCAATTGTCTTATTTTGTCTTGATGGTGGAATTATAATTGCAAGGAACATTCCATAAAGACCCACACTTAATGCACTGACTACGTTGGCAGGGAGTGCATTTCCAAGTATAACGCCAAGACAAGTACCGATTACCCAACCGGGAGAAGCTACAAATGCCATTCCATAGGTGTAAAATGGATTGAGCTTTTCAGGTACAGAAACGGACAGTCCAAATATTTCATCGGTTACAAACCAACCAATTATAAGACGGTGAAAAAATTTCATATTTTTATCGAATTTTTGACTTAGTGCGCATGACATAAGAAAATAACGTGCATTTATTATTAGAGTCATAAATGCCATTTCAACGTATGTTGCCATTGTTGCAATCATGGTAAAGCCTGCAAATTCTCCGGCGGAAGCATGGCTTGTAAAACTTGCAAGTCCAGCTTGAAATACCGTCAGTCCTGCATTTTTTGCGGCTATTCCAAGTGTAAAGGATACAGCCAAGTAACCGAGAGCAATGGGAATTCCATTTTGAACGCCCTTGATAAACCAAGCTCTGTTAGATGTATTCATGTATATTTCCTCGAATTTAGTAATAGTAACTTTAAAATATGTTGTTGTAATTAAGAAATGATTATTTTTTTTAAAGTCCGAAAGAAATAGTACAACAAAAACTTAATTATGTAAATAGAATATGGATTTGTATTTTTTAGGTTTTGATGATTTAAGGTTGTGATGATAACAGTAGTATATAAAATAAACACACACCAGTGAAAAAACAATTACCTATATATGTATGCCCTCATCAGACAAATGTGTCTGTTGCTGTCATACATATATAAATAATTGTTTTTTAAATGGTACATTTATTATTTTATATAATAATGTTATCCTACGGAAGTTCTTTGAAATAAAACAAAAAATAAAAATGGGGAGTGTTTTGGATTGGTCATATAAAATAAAGTTTCCACTTATTATTATTCTACATAATAGAACTAGGAATTTAATGATAAGGTGAAGTTCGAGCTTGCAGGAAATTTGACTTGTTGAAACTTGTAGAGTCTGTTTCTTATAATTATATTAGGAGAAGTGCAAGCTTTTTTTAATTATAAATATAAGCTTGCACTTGAATAAAATTAGGATATATGAATTTTTAGGTTAGATTTTGCTTAATGCGTCTTCATCGGCTACGATTGTTACATCGTTATGTAGTTGTAATATAGAAGCTGGAACTTTAGGGGTGATAGCTCCGTATAATACTTCTTTTAATATAGCCGCTTTGTCTTTTCCGCTTACAATAAGAAGAATTTTCTTTGCCTGCATAATACTTTTAATTCCCATTGTGTATGCTTGTCGTGGTACATCTTCTTCTGATGCGAAAAATCTTTTGTTAGCTTCAATTGTACTTTCTGTTAAGTCTACACAGTGAGTTTCTTTTTCAAATGCTGCTCCAGGTTCATTAAAACCTATGTGACCATTTCTGCCTAGTCCTAGAAGTTGTAAGTCGATGCCGCCTTGTGAATGAATTATTTCGTTATAAGCATCACATGCTTTTTTAGAGTCTAGCTCTAATCCGTTTGGAACGAAGGTGCGGTCTTTATCAATATTTACATGGTCAAAAAGGTTAGTGTTCATAAAATAACGATAGCTTTGGTCATTGTCTGGAGAAAGTCCTTTATATTCGTCAAGATTGATACTTGTTACATCGGAAAAATCTAAATCGCCTTTTTCATACCATTCAATCAATTGTTTATAAGTTCCAATAGGTGAAGAACCTGTTGCGAGTCCAAGAACACAATTAGGCTTCATAATTATTTGGGCAGAAATAATATTTGCTGCTTTTCTACTAAGGTCTTGATAATTTTTTGCTTTATATAATCTCATAAAAATTCCTCCTTTTTAAAATGTAAATCTGCAAAATTCTATATTTATAGTATATAGTATAAGACGTTTGTAAAAAATTTCAATAAAATAAGAGTATATAGAAACTATTTTCATAACAAGAGATAATTATCCTTAAATTGTGCAAAATATATAAAATATAACATTTTAATGAAAAATAAAATGATAAAATACACAAAAGAATTGAAACTAAGTTCAATAACATATAAAACACTTGAAATTAATTTCGTAAAATTATATACTCAACTCATCAAAAGAAAGCATACAAGAAACATATTATTAGTAAATATATACGGCTATATACAAGTAGTTACATAAATTCAATTATTTTGAAAATTAAAGATAATAAGTGGAAAACTTGGATTAACAAATTGTAAAAGTATATATTAAGTACGATTATAAATATAATATCCATTATTATAGCAAAGGAGGTTGAGTTGAATGGATAGTAAAGTAGAAAATTTAAAAGGTAAATTGATTGTATCTTGTCAAGCATTGCCAGATGAACCACTTCATTCTTCATTTATTATGGGAAGAATGGCGTTAGCGGCAAAGCAAGGTGGTGCTTGTGGAATAAGAGCTAATACAAAAGAAGATATAAAAGAAATTCAATCACAAGTAGACTTGCCGATTATAGGAATTGTAAAAAGAGATTATGATGATAGTGAAATATATATTACTCCAACAATGAAAGAGATTGAGGAGTTAATGGAAGTAAAACCAGAGATTATAGCAATGGACGCAACAATAGCTACAAGACCTGAGGGAAAAACTCTTGATGAGTTTTTTAAAGAAGTAAAAGAAAAATATCCAAATCAGTTATTTATGGCAGACTGTTCTACGGTTGAAGAAGCATTTCATGCTGATGAGTTGGGGTTTGACTTTATTGGAACAACAATGGTTGGATATACACCACAAAGTAAAGGTGATAAGATAGAAGCTAATGACTTTGAAATTTTAAAGAAAATAGTTTCAAATGTAAAACACAAAGTAATTGCAGAAGGCAATATTAATACACCACAAAAAGCAAGACGAGTTATTGAGCTTGGTGCATATAGTGTTGTAGTTGGTTCTATTATAACAAGACCACAGTTAATTACTAAGTCTTTCGTAGAAGAAATGGAAAAAAATAATTATTAAAAATAAAGAAAAATAAGATGTGCGAATGGCACAAGAAAGAGGTTAATTATGAGAAATCTTGATAAGTATAAGGGAGTTATTCCAGCATTTTACGCATGTTATGATGAAAATGGAGAGATTAGTCCAAAGGCAGTTCAGGACTTAACACAGTTCTTTGTTGATAAAGGGGTAAAGGGTGTATATGTTAATGGTTCATCAGGAGAATGTATATACCAGAGTGTACAAGACCGTAAGATTGTTCTTGAAAATGTAATGAAAGTCGCAAAGGGAAAACTTACAGTAATATCTCACGTAGCTTGCAACAATACAAAGGACAGTGAAGAACTTGCAAGACACGCAGAAAGTCTTGGTGTAGATGCAATTGCAGCAATTCCTCCAATATATTTTCATTTGCCAGAATATTCAATTGCACAGTATTGGAATGACATTAGTGCAGCAGCACCAAATACTGATTTTATAATTTATAACATTCCACAGCTTGCAGGTGTTGCACTTACACAAGGACTTTTTGCTGAAATGAGAAAAAATCCTAGAGTAATTGGTGTTAAAAATTCATCAATGCCAGTTCAAGATATTCAGATGTTTAAGCAGGCAGCAGGTGATGATTACATTATATTCAATGGACCAGATGAACAGTTTATGAGTGGTCGTGTAATCGGTGCTGAGGGTGCTATCGGTGGAACTTATGGTGTAATGCCTGAATTATATTTAAAGCTTGATGAATATGTAAAAAAGGGCGACATGGAAAATGCAAGACAGATACAGTACGCATGTGATGCTATTATCTATAAGATGTGTTCAGCACATGGAAATATGTATGCTGTAATCAAAGCTATTTTAAAGAAAAATGAAGGCTTAGAGCTTGGCGGAGTTAGAAAGCCACTTACAGATATTACTAAGGAAGATATGGCTATTGTTGATGAAGCAGCAAAGATGATAACAGATGCTAAAGAAAAGTTTCTTTAATTAGATATTTTAAGTAGGTTATAAACTTTTATGGAGAATGACTATAATTAAAAGTAAAAAAGCTATGTGGTTGTCGCACAAATATTCCTTGTTGCGACAGTCACAGGCTAATATAAAATTATGTATTTAGGGAAAATAATTTTGAGAGGTAGGCTTTTAAAATGAAAAGTTAGTAGTAAAAACAGGAGGGATAACGTATGCAGGGTTTTACATATATTGATTTGGCAATACTGATTGTCTATCTGGCAGCAGTATTATTTGCAGGGCTTCACTTTGCAAAAAAGGAAATGACGGGTAAGGAATATTTTAAGGGTGATGGAACAGTGCCTTGGTGGGTTACATCAGTTTCTATATTTGCCACACTGTTAAGTCCTATTTCATTCTTGTCATTAGCAGGTAACTCATATGCAGGAACTTGGATTATGTGGTTTGCACAGCTTGGTATGCTTCTTGCAATTCCACTTACAATAAAATTCTTTCTTCCTATCTATAGTAAGCTTGATATTGATACAGCTTACCATTATCTTGAACTTAGATTTGGAAGTAAGGGACTTCGAGTTCTTGGCGCAGTAATGTTTATTATTTATCAGATTGGACGTATGTCTATTATTATGTATCTTCCATGTATGGTACTTGGAAGTCTTACAGGAATAAGTGTAAATGTACTTATTATAATTATGGGTATTATAGCAATTATCTACTCATATACAGGTGGACTTAAATCAGTACTTTGGACAGACTTTATTCAAGGCTCAGTGTTATTAATTGGTGTAACATTTGCACTCATTTATTTACTTGCTCATTTAGACGGAGGAATTGGAGCAATCTTCACAGCATTTGCAACAGAACACAAATTCCTTGCAGTTGACCAGCCTATATTTAATCCTAATATATTAAAAGACAGTGTATTTATTATGATTGTTGGTGCTGGTTTTAATACAATGAGTTCTTATGTATCAAGTCAAGATATTGTTCAACGTTTTACAACAACAACAGATACAAAGAAGCTTAATAAGATGATGCTTACAAATGGTGCATTATCAATATTTATAGCAACAGTATTTTATCTTATTGGTACAGGCTTATATGTATTTTATAAGCAGAACGCACTTCCACCAGCAGCCGCACAAGACCAGATATTTGCTTCTTATATAGCATTTGAACTTCCAGTTGGTGTTACAGGACTTTTACTTGCAGCTATTTATGCAGCAGCTCAATCAACACTTTCAACAGGTCTTAATTCAGTAGCTTCAAGCTGGACGCTTGATATTCAAGCAAGACTTACAAAAAAAGAGTTAAGCTTTGAAAAGCAGACAAAGATTGGTCAGATTGTATCACTTATCGTTGGTATATTTGCAATTGTAGTTGCTATGGTACTTGCAAATGGTGGTGTTAAGTCAGCTTACGAATGGTTCAATGGATTTATGGGACTTGTACTTGGTATTTTAATTGGAACATTTATACTTGGAGCATTTACAAAGGTTGCCAATACATTCGGTGCAGTTGCAGCATTTATCGCTTCATCAGGTGTAATGGTTTATATTAAATACTTCGTTCCAGCAAAGTCAGTTACAATATGGAGTTATTCTATTATATCAATTGTTGTATCATTAGTTGTTGGTATTCCTGCAAGTATTATATGGAGAAAGATAAAGAACGACAACTCAGTTCCAGCACCTAATACAACAATTTATAAAAATTAATGATTATATCAGACAAGTTCATTATTTGAGTAAAATGGACTTGTCTGTATATACATAACTTATAATAATTATTATTTGGGATAAAATTAATTGTGATAGATAAGGAGATTATTATGATTTTTGGAAATATAAATAATTTAAAAGAATATTCATTTCTTGAAGCTAAAGTTAAAAAATGTTTTGAATATGCAAAGGAGCATGACTTATTACAGTATGAAAAGGGAAGTCATGAAATAGATGGTGATAATTTATTTGTCAACATAGTAAGTTATACTACAACAACACCAGAAGAACGTTTTTGGGAAGCACATAAAAAATATCTTGATGTACATTTAATGCTTGATGGAACAGAACAGATTGATTTGAATTTTATTCAAAACATGCAGTTAAAAGAATTTGTTGAAAAAGACGATTTTCTTCCAATGGACGGAGATAAAAATTCTTCGGTTGTATTAAATAAAGGTGATTTTTTGGTATGTTATCCAAGTGACGGACATCGTACAGCGGTCAAGGCAAAAGACGAACCAGAAACAATCAAAAAAGCGATTTTTAAAGTTAAGATTGATTAAATGCAAATTGCAAGGAGGGCAGACCATTTTTTAGGTTTGTCCTTTTTTGCTAAATTTTTAACATAAAAGTTTAATGTTATGAAGAAATATTTTAAAATAAAATAAAGCTAAGAAAAGAGGTGCTTGTATGGAAAAGTATATATGTATAGATATTGGTGGAACTGCAATTAAGTATGGAATAATTGGTTCAGATAATAACATTTTAACAAAAAATCAGATGGATACGCAGGCGCATAAAGGAGGACCAGAAATACTTAAAAAAGTAATAAATATTGTGCAAAATGCGATTGATGAATATGGCGAAAAAATAATAGGCATATGTATTTCAACAGCAGGAATGGTTGATGACAAAAAAGGGGAAATATTTTATTCTGCACCATTAATTCCTAATTATGCAGGAACACAATTCAAAAAGGTGCTTGAAGAAAAATTTCACATTCCATGTGAAGTTGAAAATGATGTAAAGTGCGCAGGACTTGCAGAATATAAAACGGGTGCAGGCAAAAATAGCAGTATTATGTTAATGCTTACAATAGGTACAGGTATTGGAGGCTGCATTATTATAGATGGAAAAATCTTTCATGGATTTAGCAACAGTGCGTGTGAAGTAGGTTATATGTACATGGACGGAAGCGACTATCAAACACTAGGAGCGGCAAGTATACTTACACAAAAAGTTGCTGAGTGGAAAGGTGAAAGTAAAGATAATTGGAATGGTTATCGTATATTTGAAGAAGCTAAAAATGGTGATGAGCTATGTAATCGTGCCATAGATGAAATGTCAGAAGCAATTGCAAAAGGTATTGCAAATATATGTTGTGTAATTAATCCAGAAGTTGTTGTGTTAGGCGGTGGAATAATGGCACAAGAAGAATTTTTAAAAAATAAGATTGAAAATGGTGTTAAAAAATATCTCGTATCAAGTATAGAAAAAAATACGACAATTAAATTTGCAAAGCATAGAAATGACGCAGGAATACTCGGAGCATATTATAATTTTTGTAATAAACATAGTAAGTAATTTTTGTGATTTTAATAACAACATTTAATATTATTTTTGGTATTATATAGATATATTGATGGTTTAAAAGAAAGAACAAACTTATGAGGTTTTAAATTAAAAAATACAAAAATTATTTTTATAAGGAGTAGTTAGCTATGGAGTACTATGTAAAATCAGTTATACCAATTATTCAATCTAATTATGACAAGTTCACAACAGTAGAAAAGACAGTTGCAGATTTTTTTATTGAAAATGGAGATACAACAGATTTGTCAATTAAGACGGTTTCAGAGCATTTGTTTGTGTCAAAGGCTTCTATTGTAAGATTTGCAAAAAAGTGTGGTTTTCAAGGTTACAAGGAATTTGTATATCAGTATCAACAGACATTTAAGCAGAAAAAAGAGCCTATAACAGACAATACTAGAACAGTATTGTATACATATCAAGAGTTGTTAAATCAAGCATATAGTCTTATTAATGAAGCACAGATTGTAAGGGTTGCAAGATACTTAAATCAAGCAGAGCGTGTATTTGTCTGTGGCAAGGGAAGTTCAGGTCTTGCAGCAGAAGAAATGGAACTTAGATTTATGAGAATTGGCGTAGATATTCATTCGCTAACTGACTCCGATATGATGAGAATGCAGGCAGTATTTCAAAATAGAAGAAATCTTGTATTTGGGTTTAGTTTAAGTGGTGAGAAAAAAGGTGTGTTGTATTTACTTCGTGAAGCATATAAAAAGGGTGCAACAACTGTGCTGTTTACGTCTAATAATAGAGATGAGTATAAAGACTTTTGCACAGAAGTAGTACTTCTTCCATCACTTAAACATCTTAATCATGGAAATGTCATTTCTCCACAATTTCCAATACTTGTAATACTCGATATTGTGTATGAGTATTTTGTAAAAATGGACAAGTATGAAAGAGAAGAAATGCACGATAGTACACTTGTGGCACTTGAGGAAAGTGAAAAGAAATATTTGCACGAAGATTATGTGCAGGAATGGAGATAGTTATGGTTATTGATAATGTTTTAGTTTATACAGAAAATAAAGAGTTTGTTAAAGGCGGTATTGTCTTAGAAAATGATACTATTAAAAGTGTATATAAAGATGGTGAAAAACCACAAGTTGATAATGATAAAGTGATAGATGGAAATGGTGCATTTGCAATTCCTGGACTTATTGATTTACATTTTCATGGTTGTAAGGGTGATGATTTTTGTGACGCAAGTAAAGAAGCAATTGAACACATTGCAAAATATGAGTGTTCAGTCGGTGTTACATCAATTGCACCAGCTACTATGACACTACCAGTAGCAGAGCTTGAAAATGTATTAAAAACGGCAGCAGAGTATAACGAGACTTTACATGGAAGTGATTGCGCTGACCTTATTGGAGTAAATATGGAAGGCCCATTTATAAGCAAAGTTAAAAAAGGTGCGCAAGACGAAAGAAATATCATTCCATGTAACGAACAGGTGCTTGAAAGATTTTTAAAGGCTTCAAATGGACTTGTAAAATTTATTGGAATAGCACCAGAAGAAAGTGACAATTCTATTGAATTTATTAAAAATGTCAAGGATAAAGTTAATGTGTCGTTAGCGCATACTAACTCTGATTATAACACAGCAATGAAAGCATTTGCGGCAGGTGCAAATCACGCAGTTCACCTTTACAATGCAATGCCACCATTTACACATAGAGCGTCTGGAGTTGTAGGGGCAGTATCAGATAGTGAAAATGTTATGGCAGAAATAATATGTGATGGTATACACATTCACCCAAGTGTTGTAAGAGCGACATTTAAAATGATGGGTGCTGACAGAATGATACTTATTAGTGATAGTATGAGAGCGACAGGTATGCCTGATGGCACATATACGTTGGGTGGTCTTGATGTAAATGTAGTTGGCAAACGTGCAACACTTGTGTCAGATGGAGCAATAGCTGGTTCAGTTACTAATCTTATGGATTGTATGAGAACTGTTGTAAAGGATATGAACATACCACTAGAAACAGCCGTTGGCTGTGCCACAATTAATCCGGCTAAAAGTTTAGGTGTGTATGATAAGTACGGTTCAATTAGTGTAGGAAAAAAAGCTAATGTGGTGCTTTTAGGAAGTGAACTTGAGTTGAAGATGGTTGTTAAAGACGGTGAGATAGTTGTGAAGAATTTTTAATGTAAAAAGGTAATTAGTAGTATATTGTTAGCAAATAAAGTATATATTGCCACTTGTTTTTTGACAATATATAATTATGTTATTTGATGAATTTATATAAATATATATTAATATTTTTTATAAAATGTATATAAGCAAGCACTACATTTCAAAATAATGAATAGTAGTACTTGCTTAATATTATACCACTATAAAGCTTAGAGAATTTTAAAAATTTATAAAAACTAAACTATACTCATAAACCATTCAACTGTTTTTGGGTCGTGGTGTGAGAAGAATAAACTGTTTCCAGTGTCGAGTGCTTCAAGCTGCGCCATTTCTTCACTATTTAAAGTAAAGTCAAATACATTGAAGTTTTCTTCCATACGTTCTTTATGCACTGACTTAGGAATTACAACAACACCGCTTTGAATAAGAAATCTAAGAGCTACTTGAGCAGGTGTTTTTCCATAAGTTTTACCAATCTCAATAAGTTCTTTAGTGTTAAAATAATCATTTCTTCCTTCAGCAAATGGACCCCATGACATTATTTGTGTATTGTTCTTTGTCATGTATTCTTTTGCAACTTTTTGTTGTTGGAAAATATGAGTTTCTACCTGATTTACGGCTGGTTTAATTTCTGAAAAATGAACTATATCAAGGTATCTGTCTGGGTAGAAATTAGATACTCCAATTGCTCTTACCTTTCCAGCTTTGTAAGCTTCTTCCATAGCTCTATAACTTCCATAATAATCACCAAATGGTTGATGAATAAGAAGTAAATCTATATAATTTGTTTTAAGTTTTTTAAGTGATTTATTTATAGAAGCCTTAGCTTTTTCATAGCCTGCATTTGTAATCCAAATTTTTGTTGTAATAAAAAGTTCTTCTCTAGGAAGTCCACATTTTTCAATAGCATTTCCAACGCCTTCTTCATTTCCGTAGGCTTGTGCTGTGTCAATGCTTCTATAACCAGTTTTGATAGCTTCAAGTACGGATTTTTCTGTATCAGCAGGCGGTGTTTGATATACTCCATATCCTAATACAGGCATTTTAACTCCATTATTGAGTGTAACATATTCCATTATAAACTCCTTTCCAATACTATCTAATTAACAAATTTAGCTTATAAGAATTAAGAAAAAATTAGATAGTGATATTAAGCTGATTTTTATTATGATTACATTTTACATACATTTAATTAAAATGTACAATGTCAATTATGAAATCTACTATTCATAAAATGAATACTGAAACAAAAAAAGAAGATATAATAAATTTGCATTTTGAAAGATAAAATACGTTAAAGGTAGTTTATTGGCTGGTAAGACAAAGTGATGAATATTGAATAGTGAAAAAATATATAATAAAAATTTCACGAACATTTTATGCTACTTTAACAATAATTTGTTATAATATTGTTGAATTATTATGTATAGGCTACTTAGTTTTGAAATTAGTAAACATTATTTTTATATTAATATATGTAGCCTAGAAATGAGGAAATAATGGATAACGTAGTGAATATTACAAATGTAGGAAATCAAGAAGATGATATAAAAGAAACTGGAATTATTGTTGAAGAAGAAAGTCAGTACATACATGTAACTGAATTAGTTCCAGCTACTAGAGTACTTGGTGACAATATGGAAACAGTTGCCATAATGACAGAACAATTTGAACAAGTAATAGACCCAATATTAAAAATGTATAGTGCGGCAGTAAGTGAAGCAACGTCAAGAATAGAGATAATAAAAGACGAATTTAGATATAGAAAAAAGAGATGTCCTATTCATCATATTGATACAAGAATTAAGTCATCAAGAAGTATATTAGGAAAGTTAAGAAAGAAAAATCTTGATTTATCAATAAATGCAGCTTGCAATAATATTTTTGATATTGCAGGTATAAGAGTAGTGTGTCCTTATATAAAGGATGTATATGAAATAAGAGATAGAATATTAGCACAAGACGATATACAAATAATGAATATAAAAGATTATATTGAGCAACCTAAAAATAATGGATATAGAAGTTTACACATGGTAATAAGAGTACCTATTTATTTTATGAATAAAAAACAAATGGTACCAGTTGAAATACAGATAAGAACACTGGCAATGGACTTATGGGCAAGCCTAGAACATGATATAATGTACAAAGCCATAGGCAACGCCGGCTACGACTTCTCCGAACAACTCTTAGAATGTAGCAAACTAATCTACAAAGCTGAAGACCAAATGGAGAAGATGAATGAAATGTTAGAAGAATAAAATATAAAAACCCCCAAATTCTCCTTGAAATCATAATATTTATATGATAATATAGTGATACTTAGGTTAATATAATAAAAGCAAAGAAAGAGACTTCTTCTCATGGAACTTGACAGGAAAGTAATGCCATCGACTGAGAGCATACACAAGGAATTGAAAAGCGGAACACTCTGGAGCTGAACTGCTGAAGCATAGTAATCGTGTCTAGGCAGTTACGTTACACGCGTTAAGTGATAAAGATAATAGTCAAAAGTTTAGAATAAGCTTTTAAATCGACTATTAATGCGGGTGGTACCGTGGATAATTAGATTATTCGCCCCGGAATACATTGATTGTGTATTCTGGGGCTTTTTATTTATGTATGTGATAACATGACAAATTCGCAGAGCGTGTTTCCCATAGTTTATTATATTAACAAAACACACAAGCAGAAAACTGCAAAAAAATGGAGGAAGATATGTATAGAGATGTCACACTTAATAATGTCAGTGAAAATGATATTGGTAAAGAATTAAAAGTTGCTGGTTGGGTTGAAAATATTCGTGACCACGGCGGCGTTTCATTTATTGATTTAAGAGATATGTATGGAGTATTACAGGTAGTAATTCGTAACACAGATTTACTTCATGGAATTAAGAAAGAAGAATGTATCTCAATCGAAGGTATCGTAGAAAAGAGAGATGAAGAAACATACAATCCTAAAATTCCATCAGGAACAATCGAGCTTGAAGCAAAGACAATTACTGTACTTGGTGAAGTATATCAACAGCTTCCATTTGAAGTAATGACTTCAAAGGAAGTAAGAGAAGATGTACGTTTAAAGTACAGATATCTTGATTTAAGAAATGAAAAAGTTAAAGATAACATTTTATTTAGGTCAAAGGTAATTACATTCCTTCGTCAGAAAATGTCAGACATGGGCTTTATGGAAATTCAGACACCAATCCTTTGTGCTTCATCACCAGAAGGCGCAAGAGATTACATCGTTCCATCAAGAAAGTATAAGGGAAAGTTCTATGCACTTCCACAAGCACCACAGCAGTACAAACAGCTTCTTATGGTATCTGGAATTGATAAATATTTCCAGATTGCACCATGCTTTAGAGATGAAGACGCAAGAGCTGACCGTTCACCAGGAGAATTTTATCAGTTGGACTTTGAAATGAGCTTTGCTACACAAGAAGACGTATTTAGAGTAGGTGAAGAAGTTCTTACAGCAACATTTGAAAAGTTTGCACCAGAAGGTTTTGAAGTTACTAAAGCTCCTTACCCAATTATCAGCTATAAGCAGGCTATGCTTGAGTTTGGTACAGACAAGCCAGACCTTAGAAACCCACTTAGAATTATAGATGTTACAGAATTTTTCCAAAGATGTACATTTAAGCCATTCGTTGGAAAGACTGTAAGAGCTGTAAAGGTTCACAATAAGATGTCAAAGGGCTTCCATGAAAAGTTATTAAAGTTCGCTACAAGCATTGGTATGGGTGGTTTAGGATATCTTGAAGTACTTGAAGATTTATCTTACAAAGGACCTATTGACAAGTTCATTCCAGACGAGATGAAGAAAGAATTTCTTGAACTTGCTGGTCTTGAAGCAGGAGATACTATTTTCTTTATGGCAGATAAAGAAGATAGAGCCGCTTACTATGCTGGTATGATAAGAACAGAATTAGGCGAAAAGCTTGACCTTATTGAAAAGAACGCATATAGATTTTGTTATGTAAATGACTTCCCAATGTTTGAAAAAGACCCAGAAACAAAGAAGATTGGCTTTACTCACAATCCATTCTCTATGCCACAGGGCGGTCTTGACGCATTAAATAACATGGACCCACTTGATATTCTTGCCTACCAGTATGATATTGTATGTAATGGTATAGAATTGTCATCAGGTGCTGTAAGAAATCATGATATGAAGATAATGGTTAAGGCATTTGAAATAGCAGGTTATGACGAAGAAGTGTTAAAAGAAAAGTTCGGCGCATTATACAATGCGTTCCAGTTCGGTGCACCACCACACGCAGGTATGGCTCCTGGTGTAGACCGTATGATAATGCTTCTTAGAAATGAAGAAAATATTCGTGAAGTTATTCCATTCCCTATGAGTGGTACAGCACAAGACCTTATGTGTGGTGCTCCTAACGAAGTAACAGAACAGCAGTTAAGAGAAGTTCATATTAAGGTAAGAGATTAATAATATCAAGTAAGTTCCCACTTATATTAATAAAAAAGTGTAGGTGGGAACGGATATTAAGCTTTTATGATAAATAGTCATTTTTAGCTGTAAAAAGTTAATTATGAATTAGATTAAAATATATAGAATAGAAAGGTGGCAGTTATGGCAAACGTGATAAGTGATGAAACAATAGAATACGTTGGCATTTTAGCAAAGCTTGAACTTTCTGATGAAGAAAAAGAAGCTGCCAAAAGCGATATGGCAAGAATGTTAGACCATATTGATAAATTAAGTGAGCTTGATACAACAGGTGTTGAGCCTATGTCACACGTTTTCCCTGTAAATAATGTATTTAGAGAAGATGTAGTAACAAATGGTGATGACAGTGAAAATATATTAAGCAATGCACCAGAAAGCAAAGACTCTGCCTTTGTAGTTCCAAAGACAGTTGATTAATAATTATACAAGAAAGGAAATGCTATGGATTTATTGAATTTGACGGCTGTAGAACTTGGCAAGGAAATTAAAGCAGGTAATACAACAGCAGTAGAAGCAATGGAAGCTGTAATAGCTCAGATTGAAAAGACAGAAGATAATCTGAACTGTTATGTAACATTTGATAAAGAGAAAGCATTAGAAAATGCTAAGAAAGCAGACGAAGCTATTAAAGCAGGAAAATTAAGTGGCGCACTTGCAGGTGTTCCAGTTGCAATAAAAGATAATATGTGTACTAAGGGTATGCTTACAACTTGTTCTTCAAAGATACTTGAAAATTTCGTACCTACATTTTCATCAGAAGCAGTAGTAAAGCTTGAAGAAGCAGGTGCAGTTATAATTGGAAAGACTAATATGGACGAATTTGCGATGGGTTCAACAACTGAAACTTCTGCTTATGGGGTTACAAAAAACCCTCGTAATCCTGAACATGTTCCGGGTGGTTCATCAGGTGGTTCAGCGGCTGCTGTTGCAGCAAATGAATGTTTCTTTGCATTAGGTTCAGATACTGGTGGTTCTATAAGACAACCAGCTTCTTACTGTGGTGTTGTAGGAATGAAGCCTACTTATGGAACAGTGTCACGTTACGGCCTTATTGCTTATGGTTCATCACTTGACCAGATTGGACCACTTTGTAAAGATGTAACAGACTGTGCAACTATTATGGAAATAATTGCGTCACACGATGAAAAGGACTCTACATCAATAAAGAGAGATGATACTGATTTTACATCTGCACTTGTAGACGATGTTAAGGGCTTAAAGATTGGTATTCCAAGAGATTACTTTGGTGATGGTCTTGACCCACAGGTAAAAGAGGCTGTATTAAATGCAGCTAAACAGCTTGAAGCTAAGGGTGCGATTGTAGAAGAATTTGACTTAAGTCTTGTTGACTATGCAATTCCAACATACTATACAATTGCGGCAGCAGAAGCAAGCTCAAACCTTGAAAGATTTGACGGTGTTAAGTATGGCTACAGAGCAAAGAATTATGACGGTCTTCATGATATGTACAAAAAGACTCGTTCAGAGGGCTTTGGTGCAGAAGTTAAGAGAAGAATTATGTTAGGCTCATTTGTATTAAGCTCTGGATATTATGATGCTTACTACCTTAAAGCATTAAGAGTTAAGGCTCTTATTAAAAAAGCATTTGATGAAGCATTTGAAAAGTATGATGTAATCTTAGGACCAGTTGCACCAACAACAGCACCTAAGCTTGGCTCATCACTTTCAGACCCAATTAAGATGTACTTATCAGATATCTATACTATTTCACTTAACCTTGCAGGACTTCCAGGCTTAAGCCTTCCTTGTGGTCAAGATGAAAATGGTCTTCCAATCGGTGTACAGTTAATTGGTGACTGCTTCAAGGAGAAAAATCTTATTCGTGCAGGTTACGCATTAGAGCAGGCACAGAAAGGTGGGGTACAGTAATATGGCAAAACAATATGAAACAGTCATCGGTCTTGAGGTTCATGTAGAGCTTGCTACAAAGACAAAGATATTCTGTGGTTGTTCAACAGCATTTGGCGGAGCACCTAATACACATACTTGTCCAGTTTGTACAGGTATGCCGGGTTCATTGCCAGTTCTTAACAAAAAGGTTGTTGAATATGCTACAGCAGTTGGTCTTGCTACTAACTGTACAATAACACAAAATTGTAAGTTTGATAGAAAGAATTACTTCTATCCAGATAATGCACAGAATTATCAGATTTCACAGCTTTATCTTCCAATTTGTAGAAATGGTCACGTTGATATTGAATTAGAAGATGGAACTACTAAACAAATTAGAATACATGAAATTCACATGGAAGAAGACGCAGGTAAACTTGTACATGACGCCTGGGAAGATGTGTCTTTAGTAGATTACAACCGTTCAGGTGTTCCACTTATCGAAATTGTATCAGAACCAGATATGAGAAGTGCGCAGGAAGTTATTGCTTATCTTGATAAGCTTAGACTTATTGTTCAGTATCTTGGTGTATCTGACTGTAAGTTACAAGAAGGTTCAATGAGAGCCGATGTCAATCTTTCAGTAAGAGAAGTAGGTTCAACAGAATTTGGAACAAGAACTGAAACTAAGAATCTTAACTCATTTAGTGCTATTTCAAGATGTATTGAAAATGAAATCGCAAGACAGATTGATTTATTAGAGTCAGGACAAAAGGTTATTCAGGAAACAAGAAGATGGGATGACAACAAGGAATATTCTTATGCTATGCGTTCAAAAGAAGATGCACAGGATTATAGATATTTCCCAGACCCAGACCTTGTACCTGTAAGTATTAGCGATGAATGGCTTGAAAGCATAAGAGCTAATCAACCAGAATTTAAGTCTGAGAAAATGAAAAGATATAAAGAAGAATTTGGTATTCCAGATTATGACATTAATATTATTACAGACAGTAAGAAACTTGCAGACATATTTGAAGCCACAACAGCAATATGCAATAAGCCTAAGAAAGTATCTAACTGGATTATGGGCGAAACTATGCGTTTGTTAAAGGAAAAAGATATGGATGTTACTGATATATCATTCTCACCAGAAAACCTTGCTAAGTTAATTGAACTTGTAGAAGCAGGTTCTATTAATAATTCAGTTGCAAAGGAAGTATTTGCAAAGGTATTTGATGAAGATATTGACCCAGATAAGTACAT
This sequence comes from uncultured Eubacterium sp., assembly GCA_900551945.1. Classification (GTDB taxonomy): domain Bacteria; phylum Bacillota; class Clostridia; order Lachnospirales; family Lachnospiraceae; genus Lachnospira. The sequence continues at coordinate 54,566 of URYE01000001.1, forward strand.
TGAAGAAAATGGACTTAAGCAGGTAAATGATGAAGGTGCGTTGAAGGCTACAGTAGAAAAAGTAATTGCTGATAACCCACAGTCTGTTGAAGATTATAGAAATGGTAAGAAGCAGGCTATAGGCTATCTTGTTGGTCAGACAATGAAAGCCATGCAGGGTAAAGCTAATCCAGGTATGGTAAATAAGTTATTACAAGAATTGTTATAATTAAAATTATGTTATAAAAGGAGTTGTCACAAAGTATTTGTAATGTATAGAAAAATTAGTAAGCTATATATTTATAAATTTTCTGATTGTGACAACTCCTATTTTTTATTTATGCAGACAACAAGTCAAAGTCTTTGTTTACAAAAGACGTTAGAGATTATTGTGATAAATTGGCGATTATTAAAATAACTTAAGAAACGTGTTCTGTATAGTTTATAACAACATCTGTTTTATTTAAAAGTGAAAATAATTTGTAATTAATATTAATTATAAGAAAGGAGTATTTATGAATAGTAGTGATTTTAAAATAGAAGTTCCAGTATTTAAGGATAATAAAGTTGATATTACAGAGTTTGGTGCTGTAAAAAATAACAGTAGTATTGAAGCAAGTAAAAACAATGCTAAGGCTATCAACAGTGCTATGGAAAAAATAGCTTCTCTTGGTGGAGGAACAGTTGTAATCCCTGATGGAATGTGGATAACAGGGCCTATAACATTTAAGAGTAATGTACGACTTTATCTTGAAAGCCAAGCAGTACTTAAGTTTTCAAAAAATATAGAAGAATATCCACTTATTCTTACTAATTATGAAGGGCAAGAGTGTATAAGAACTGTATCTCCAATTACTGCTGATGGTGTGGAAAATATTGCAATAAGCGGTTTTGGTGTAATAGATGGAAGCGGTGATTTGTGGCGACCTATTAAGCAATTCAAATTAACAGAAAAACAGTGGAACAAGCTTAAAGAAAAGAGCAGTTACATTATTGAAACAAAAGAAGGTGGAATATGGTTTCCAACCGAGTCAGCATTTGCAGGAAATGAAAAGAATATCCAAAAGAGTGAAGCTGACGCACTTAAAAAGGCTGAAAATTACTATGATTTTTATAGACCAGTAATGGTAAGTCTTAAAAACTGTGATAAAGTACTTCTTGAAAATGCAACTTTTATGAACTCTCCAGCATGGAATATCCACCCATTTTTCTGCACTAACCTTACAGTAAAGGGAATACATGTAAATAATCCATATCATGCACAAAATGGTGATGGCATAGATATTGAATCTTGTAATGGTGTACATGTATATGACTGTGTATTTGAAACAGGTGACGATGCAATCTGTATGAAAGCTGGAAAGAACGCAGAAGCAAGAACGTTTGAAGGTCCATGTGAAAATGTCTATATACATAATTGTATTGTAAATGAAGGGCATGGTGGCTTTGTTGTAGGTAGTGAAATGTCAAGAGGTGTAAGACATATTCTCGTAGAAGATTGTACATTTCTTGGCACAGATGTCGGCGTAAGATTTAAGAGCGCACTTGGACGAGGTGGCGTTGTAGAGGACATAGACATTAAAAATATTAATATGTTAAATATAAAAAATGAAGCAATAATAATGTCAATGACATATGTTTTAAACTCCCTTAACAGAAATGAAGAAACTCCAGAAGTAAATGAAGACGATGTTCCATTTTTTAAGAATATAAGATTTGATAATATAAGCTGTATGGGAGCTGATATTGCTGTAAAGATAGAAACATTAAATGACAGACCAGATACAATAAGCAATATATTTATCAAAAATTCCTACTTTAAGGCAGAGCATAAAAATAAGTTTGCGCCAGAAGTTATAGTGTGTGAAGATACAACTTTTGATATAGTTTAATACCACTATCAACTTTTTTTAACAAATTTTTATTAAGATAGTAGTATTATATATAAATGCACCATTTAAAGAACAATTAACTATATTTGTATGACAACAGCGAACACACTTGTTCGATGATGGCATACAAATATAGTGGATTGTACTTTCACTGGTGTGTGTTTTCTTTATATGATACTGATATCGTTTATAAAACTAAAAATATAAACTAGGATAATAAAAGTATTGCTTTTGAAAAAATGCTGTTGTATAATTTAACTGTCGTTTTGCTATTGTTTGTTTATATATAGTTATTACGACTAAAGATTGTAAGTTTGTTAATATGTAGATACAATATTTGTTATATTCAAGTATTTATAGAATATTAACAGTGAATTAAAGGGTTGTTGTGGCAAAAGTGTTAAAATTAACTAATTTTCTGCGACAACCTTTTTGAAAATTTCTTGTTTATAACGCATTTTAAAGCACATTGAAGAAAAAATATTTTGAAATGAGGTAAATGATGAATAAGTATTCTGACAACATGAATATCAATGCAGAAGATGAACTTCACGACGAATGTGGAGTTTTTGGTGCGTATGATTTTGATGGCGGTGACGTTGCATCAACTATTTATTATGGTTTATTCGCATTACAGCACAGAGGTCAGGAAAGCTGTGGTATAGCTGTTAGTGACACAGATGGTCCTAAGGGTAAAGTTCTTTCTTATAAAGATATGGGACTTGTTAATGAAGTGTTTGACGCAGAAAAGCTAGAAAAGCTTAATGGTAATATCGGTGTTGGTCATGTAAGATATTCCACAGCAGGTAGTAGTGTAAGAGAAAATGCACAACCATTAGTACTTAACTATGTAAAAGGTACTCTTGGGATGGCACACAATGGTAATCTTATCAATGCTTTAGAGTTAAGACAAGAGTTGTCTTACACAGGAGCTATTTTCCAGACTACTATTGATTCAGAAGTTATAGCTTACCTTATAGCAAGGGAAAGACTAAAAACTAACACAGTAGAAGCAGCAGTTAAGAATTCTATGGAAAAGATTAAAGGTGCTTATTCATTGATTGTTATGAGTCCTAGAAAGCTTATCGGTGCAAGAGACCCATTTGGCTTTAAGCCACTTTGCATTGGTAAGAGAGATAATACATATTTCCTTTCTTCAGAAACTTGCGCTCTTGATACAGTAGGAGCAGAGTTTGTAAGAGATGTACTTCCGGGAGAAGTTGTAACAATTACTCATAATGGTATTCAGTCTGATACTACACTTTGTCAGAAAAATACAGCAAGGTGTATCTTTGAATATATTTATTTTGCAAGACCAGACAGTAAGATTGATGGTATGGGAGTATATGAGTCGAGAATTAATGCAGGTAGAATACTTGCAAAGACTCATCCGGTAGAAGCTGACTTAGTAGTAGGTGTTCCAGAGTCAGGAAATGCAGCTGCTCTTGGATATTCGCTTGAGTCAGGTATTCCTTATGGCAACGCATTTATTAAAAATAATTATGTCGGAAGAACATTTATTAAACCTAAGCAGGAGCAAAGAGAGTCAAGTGTTAAGGTTAAGCTTAATGTTCTTAGTGATGTAGTTAAGGGAAAACGAGTTATTATGATTGATGACTCAATTGTAAGGGGAACTACAAGTGCAAGAATTGTTTCACTTCTTAAACAGGCAGGGGCTAGTGAAGTCCATGTAAGAATTAGTTCACCACCATTTCTTCACCCTTGTTATTTTGGAACAGATATTCCATCAGAAGACCAACTTATTGCTTCAGGTAATACAGTTGAAGAAATATGTAAAATTATAGGCGCAGACTCGCTAGGTTATCTTGAAACTGATAAGCTAAGTGAGATGATTTGTGGCGGTACAGGATATTGTGACGCTTGTTTCACAGGTAACTACCCAATTGAACCACCTACTGAAGATATCAGAGGAGAGATGGGGTAAATTTAGTTAATTACAGTCTTATATTTTGATATTTAATGCGCTGAGTAATATTTTTAGGAATACAATCAAGTTTCAAAGTTTTTAACACTATTAAAAAGTAATAATTAAAGTTAATATATCATCCTAATATCTGTATAAGATTGTAAATATAAATATCATATTATCATCAAAACATCAGATAAGGACTAACTGTTAAGTGTGTAAATATATGGAAATATGTATTAAACATAAATAAAAGTGGACATATAACTTTTTGTTTGTGGCTTAATAGTAGGTTTCAAGCCTGAGTGACTGCTACTATCGAAAGATATGTTGTAGATATGAACTATGTTAGATAGTAAGGTAAAAACACACCTTTAGATGTAATCTTAAGTTTGAAGCTCTGTGAGTGCCAACCAAGAAACAATGCTAATGTCCTGCATTGATAACAGGGAAACACATATTCTCTATCTGACATTGGCAAGAAGAGAAATGCTCCGAAAGAAAGGTGTCAGAAATTATAAATTATGCTTTTGTATTAGACGCTAATGGAAAACAATTAGCACCTACAAAAGAACAAAAAGCATGGTTTCTAATTCGTAAAAAACGTGCGACATTGGTTAATAAATATCCAATGGTAATACAACTTAATATAACAATTCCAAATGGTGGAGATACAGCTAATAAACGAATTGATTGGAATATTGAAAAATCACATAGCAATGCTGCTATTTGTATTACCGACTTGCAACCAGATGTATATGAAATTAAAGAGTGGATAATAAAACCAATGCGTAGACAAAGTAAAGCTAAGACAGATAATGTTTTAGGAATTAAACATAGAGATTTAGTTGAATATACATTTAAAAATGGAGAAACGCATAAAGGTTATGTAACCGCGTTATATCCAAATCAAAATGCTTTAAATTTCCAAAGTCCAACGAAGCATTGTAAAAAAGTAAATGCTAAGAAATGTAAATTACTTTGGAAATATAATAAAATTTATTGGCTTGAATGTGTATCTTAAATATACATTTGAGTATACATAATTATATTATTATATGGAGGAAATTAAAATGCAGGAATTTAAACCATTCAAAGAAGGTAAAGTAAGAGAAGTATATGATAACGGTGACAGTCTTATCTTAGTGGCTACTGATAGAATATCAGCATTTGACCATATTTTAAAGAATAAGATTACAGACAAAGGTGCTATCTTAACACAGATGTCTAAGTTTTGGTTTGATTATACAAAAGACATTGTGAATAATCACATGATTTCTGTAGATGTAAAGGATATGCCTGAATTTTTCCAAACAGAAAAGTACGATGGAAATAGCATGATGTGTAAGAAGCTTGAAATGCTTCCTATTGAATGTATTGTCAGAGGTTATATAACAGGTAGTGGCTGGGAAAGCTATAAAAAAGATGGTACAGTTTGTGGAATTAAATTGCCAGAAGGATTAAAAGAGTCACAAAAGTTACCAGAACCTATTTATACTCCTAGTACAAAGGCTGAACTTGGTGACCATGATGAAAATATCTCATTTGAACAAAGTGTTGAGGTATTAGAAAAGCTTCATCCTGGCAAGGGCAGAGATTACGCACAGCAGATTAAGGATTGTACAATCAAGCTTTATAAAAAGTGTGCAGAATATGCTTTAAGCAAGGGTATTATTATCGCTGATACTAAGTTTGAATTTGGTCTTGATGAAAATGGTAATGTTGTTATTGGTGATGAAATGCTTACACCAGACAGTTCAAGATTTTGGCCATTAGAAGGATATGAAGAAGGAAAGTCACAGCCATCTTATGACAAGCAGTTTGTAAGAGATTGGTTAAAGGCTAATCCAGATAGTGATTATCTTCTTCCTGATGATGTAATTGATAAGACTATTGCTAAATATAAAGAAGCTTTTGAATTGCTTACTGGAAAAGCTTTTAAGTAAAAAATTAGTTTGTGCCTGCATAAGACATTTACAATTATTGCTTTAGCTTTTTTGTGATTGAAATTTATGCAATATATGGTATAATTATATAAACTATGAGTACGGCAGAGTTGGGCAATTATTAATAGTTGCTCTGCTCTGTTTTTTTATGTGAATAAGGAGTCAAAGTCTGTGTTTGCACAAGATTAGAGACTGTTGTAAAAATATAAGAAATTCGCAAAGTGTGTTTCTTATATTCAAGTCATGGTTAATATTAATTAAGGGAGAAACAAATGATTAGGAGAAAATACTTGAAGCAAGTAATGGCATTTGCTACGGCAATAAGTATGGTGTTGCCACAAACTGCCGTTTATGCCGAAGATATGTCGGCGCAACAAAGTAACGTAGAACAGACAGCGCAGGAACAAAATGAGCCTGTTAATACTTATGATGATGACTTTTTAAAGAGTCTTCCTACACCAAAGACGGGTTATCTTGATGTAGAAGATGACAATATCGGCTTACCTGATATTGTAAATAAAGACGTTACAAATAATTCAACAATAGCTTATGATAGGGCAGCAACATATCCTGCTAAGTATAAAACAGAAAGTCTTCCAACAGTAAGAGACCAGGGTGGATATGGAGTATGTTGGGCATTTTCAACAATGTCTTTATTAGAGATTAACCTTTTAAAGAAGAAGTTAGTTACACAAGATATTGATTTGTCAGAATTTCATCTTGTCAATTTTACTTATGATTGTGTAGAAGACCCACTTGGTGGAAATGCTGGAGATAAAAATTCTTTTACAGCCTCAGAAGATAACAAAGTTACACAGATGGGTGGAAATGTAGAAATGGCAGTTAATTCACTTATGGACTGGGAAGGAGCAGTTGATGAAAGTGTACTTCCATATACATATGATATTGCCAGCAAAATAGATAATAGAGAGATTGATAGTTCATTAGCTTATAGTGATACAAAAGCTCATCTTCAAAGTTATTACAAAATAAATACCACTAATAAAACAGATGTTAAACAAGCTGTTACTGATTATGGAGCTGTATCAATATCATATTTTACCGATTCATCATATTCTACAAGTAAATATTTTAATAGTGCTACAGCAGGTTATTATTGTTATGATAATACTGGTCATAATCATGCAGTTACAATTGTAGGTTGGGATGATAATTATTCAGCAGATAATTTTGTCAATAAGCCAGAAGGCGACGGTGCTTGGATTGTAAGAAATAGCTGGGGAGATTATTTTGGACAAGGTGGTTATTTCTATCTTTCATATTATGATGTTAGTATATCGGGTACAGGATATGCAGTAGAAGCAGAACTAAGTGATAATTATGACAATAACTATCAGTATGATGGTACAGTGTGGTATAACTATGCAGGATATTCTACACCAAAGAATACATTTGCTAATATATTTACAGCTAAGGCTAATAATGGAAAAGCAGAAAGTATAAAAGCTGTTTCTTTTGAAACATATCAAGCAGCAAATGCAGGATATAATATAAAAATATATAAGAATCTTTCTAGCATGTCACAGCCACAAAGTGGTACACTTGTAGCTGAAAAGAGTGGAAAATTGGCATTTGACGGAGCTTATACAATTAAACTTGATACTCCAATAGATATCAATGATGGTGAGACTTTTTCAGTAGTTGTTGAACTTACAAGCGCAAATGAGGGTAGAGGTGCGTATGTAATAATGGATTATTCTTATGATGAGGGTTGGTTTACTTGTCAGTCATCAGCAAAAGCAAATCAGAGTTTTATAATGGACCCTTATGATGGTTATTGGATGGATTATGGTGCATCAACTAATTGTAATTTTAGAATAAAAGCATATACTGACAATGAAGAAGTAGTAGAAGAAGTTAAGGCTGAAAGTGTATCACTTGATAAGACACAAGTTTCATTAAAAGAGAAAGAAACAGTTAAGCTTAATGCAACAGTATTACCAGAAAATGCAGATAATAAGAATGTAAGTTATACATCATCAGACAGTACAGTTGCAACAGTTAATGATGAAGGTCTTGTAACAGCCGTTTCTGCTGGAGAGGCAATTATTACAGTAACAACTCAAGATGGAAATAAGACTGCTACATGTAAGGTTACAGTTACAAAGACGGTAGAACCACTTGCAATTACAGCTACATCACAATTATCAGGTAATAATTACATTTTTACAGCTAATGCAACAGGTGGTACACAAGATTATACATATAAGTTTATAGTATATAATCGTACAACTAATAAATGGGGACTTGTACAAGCATTTAGTAAAAATAATGTATGCTCATGGAAAAAAGGTAGTGCAGGTGTAAGAGATTTTTATGTAGATGTAAAGGATAGTGATGGAACTGTAGTAAGAAGTAAAGCAATGACAATTACTATTAATACAGTTATTGAGCCTAAGCCAGTGCTTACTGCTTCATCTTCAAGTATTAAAATAGGTGATAAGATTACATTAAAAGCTTCTGGTGGAGATGCAAATTGTACATATAAGGTTATTGTATATAATAAAAAGACTAAACAGTGGGGTAAAATTCAAGATTATAGCAAGAATACAACTATTAATTGGACAGCAGGAAGTGATGGAGACAGACAGTTCTTTGTTGACATAAAAGATGCTAATGGAAAGGTAACAAGAAGTAGCGCAACAGAAGTAAAGGTTATTTCATATACTATTAATACAAATGTTACTAGTAAAAATGGAGTATATACATTTACTGCAAATGTTCCAAATGCAAAAGGTCTTACATATAAGTTTATAGTATATAATAAAACAACTAAAAAGTGGGGACTTGTACAAAACTTTAGTAGTAAAAATGTATGTACATGGAAAGCTGGAAGTGCAGGAGATAGAGAATTTTATATTGATGTAAAAGATGCTAATGGAACAGTAACAAGAAGTTCTGCTATAAATATAAAGTAAGTATAAATTGGTATAATATAAAAAGATAGAAAAATTACAGTTTGCAATAAGCTAATTTGTTGCAAACTGTAATTTTTGCGCTATCAAGTAATATCAATAATAAGTGAGTTTTTGTTGTTTCAAAAAGGTAATTATTATATAATAAATTTGTTTAGTTTTTTTATAAAAAATTGTGAGGTAATTTATGGGATTAAAAAATATTAATAAAAAGTACAAAAATATAATAATGGGAATGGGATTAGTGTGTTCATCAGCATTGTTTACATTTTCACAAAGTCATTGTGTAATGGCAAAAGATAATATTTATAATGAAAATAATATAATAGAAGAACGTTATAATGGTGATTATTTAGCATATACATATTATGGATTTGCTAATATGGATGGTGTTTGGTATAAATTTTTAGAAGGAAGTGTAGATAATACATTCACTGGAATGGGTAACGAAGAAACGGGATTTTGTTACTTTATTAATGGTGTTCAGAGTTTTGACTATACGGGAATGGCGCAAAATGAATATGGCTGGTGGTATTATATTAATGGAGTTTTACAGTGGGACTACACAGGAATAGGTAAAAACCAATGTGGAATATGGTATTATAACAATGGCAATATAGATTTTTCATTTACAGGCAATGTGTATTTGAATGGTACATATTATAATGTTGTGAATGGAAATATAAGTACAACTCAGACTCAGATAAGCTGTTGGGGCGATAGTATGACAGCGGGAGTTGGTGCAACATCAGCTATTATTAATACAGATGATGGACAAAAGCAACTTAGTCATGCCGACTATCCTAGCGACCTTGCAGCACTTACAGGATATACAGTTAATAATTTTGGTCAACCAGGAGCTACATCTGATGAAATAGCAAAAAGTGCTAATGATTATTATTCTGAAAATATTACAAATGACATAGTATTAATAGAGATAGGAAGTAATGGTGGTTGGGATAATAATTATGATACACTTATAGACCAATATCAGTCAGTAATAGATACAGCACAATCAACAGAGTACATAGTAATTGGAGATACAGACAATCCGATGGAGTCTGTAGACGTTAATCAAACTGAATATGTAGATGAAAATCAAACGGAATATGTTGGTCATAATGAAACGAAGTGGGAACATGCTTTATCATTAGCCTTTGGAAATCGTTTTTTTAATACAAGACTTTACTTATTAGACAATGGATTGTCAGATGTTGGACTTACTCCGACAGAAGAAGACTTAAATATGATACAAAAGGGAAATATTCCCAACGAATTAAGATATGATTGGACTCATTTTAATAATTATGGTTATTATTCAAAAGCTTTAGGTATATATAAAAAAGGTAAAGAGTTAGGTTACTGGTAAATAATTAATTAAAAACATAGCTTGATATGGAGAGTAGTAAGTGATAAAAATACTAAAACTCAAGAATTGGTACTATTGAAAAGATAGTAATATTGTGATATAATATTTTATACTTTATTTACGCGAACAACGAGCCAGAGTCTGTGTTTGTATGAGACTTGGTGACTGTCGCAATAATAAGAAACTCTTAGAGAGTGTTACACATAGTTGTACGAAGAAAGGCGGATAGTGATGAACGACAGATATCAGACACCACTTGCAGAAAGATACGCAAGTAAAGAAATGCAGTATATTTTTTCACCTGACAAGAAGTTTAAGACATGGAGAAGATTGTGGATAGCATTAGCTGAAACTGAAAAAGAGTTAGGGCTTGATATTACAGATGAGCAGATTGAAGAACTCAAAGCGAACAAAGATAATATTAATTATGAAGATGCTAAGAGAAGAGAAAAAGAAGTAAGACATGACGTTATGTCACATGTATATGCTTATGGTCTTCAATGTCCTAAGGCTAAAGGTATAATTCATCTTGGTGCAACATCTTGTTATGTAGGTGATAACACAGATATTATTGTTATGACAGAAGCTCTTAGACTTGTTCGTAAGAAACTTGTAAATGTAATTAATGAACTTGCTAAGTTTGCTGATAAATATAAGGCACAGCCAACACTTGCATTTACACATTTCCAACCAGCACAGCCAACAACAGTAGGTAAGAGAGCTACTCTTTGGTTGAATGAATTTGTTATGGACCTTGAAGACATTGATTATGTATTATCTACAATGAAGCTTTTAGGTTGTAAGGGTACTACAGGAACACAGGCTTCATTCCTTGAGCTTTTCAATGGTGACCATGAAAAGATTAAGCAGATAGATACTAAGATTGCTAATAAGATGGGATTTGATAAGTGTCACGCAGTATCAGGTCAAACTTATTCAAGAAAGGTTGATACAAGAGTTCTTAATATTCTTGCAGGAATTGCTGCAAGTGCGCATAAGATGTCTAATGATATCAGACTTTTACAACACCTTAAGGAAGTAGAAGAACCATTTGAAAAATCACAGATTGGTTCATCTGCTATGGCTTATAAGCGTAATCCAATGAGAAGTGAAAGAATTGCTTCACTTGCTGATTTTGTAATATGTGATGCTCTTAATCCTGCTATTGTATCATCTACACAGTGGTTTGAAAGAACACTTGATGACTCTGCTAACAAAAGACTTTCTATTCCAGAAGGTTTCCTTGCAGTTGATGGTATACTTGACCTTTGCATGAACGTTGTCGATGGTCTTGTTGTGTATGATAAGGTAATTAATAGAAGACTTATGTCTGAACTTCCATTTATGGCAACAGAAAATATTATGATGGATGCCGTTAAAGCGGGTGGTGATAGACAAGAGCTTCATGAAAGAATTAGAGAGCTTTCAATGGAAGCTGGAAAGAGAGTAAAGCAAGAAGGTCTTGATAATAATCTTCTTGAACTTATTGCAAAAGACCCAATGTTTAATGTTTCATTAGACGAACTTAAGGCTAAGTTAGACCCAATGAAGTATGTAGGTCGTTCTAAAGAACAAGTTGAAGAATACCTTGAAGAAGTTATCGCACCTATCATTGCTGAAAGTGAATCTGACCTCGGCATGACAGCTCAAATTAACGTATAAATAATAATATGGGGGAACAGATTATTGAAAAATAGAATAAAAAATGTTCTCTCATATACTTTTAATAACATCCTGCCATTATATGCTCTTATTCCTGTAATATCGTGTTTTGTATGGAATGCAATTATTTATTGGGGAACAAGAACTATTAATGGTGGGATGAAACATTTTGATATGACATTATCAATTGACAGAATGACACCAGTTATACCCGAGTTTATAGTTATTTATTTTGGCTGTTATATAAGTTGGACTGTATTTTATATTATGAGTGTGAGAACTGGTAAGATGGAATGTGCAAAATTTGTTACATTTGACCTTATAACAAGAACTATATGTGGAGTTATATTTATTTTATTGCCAACATATAATATACGTCCACAGATAGATGGTAGTGATTTTTTTTCAAAAGCTCTCTTATTTTTATACAGTATAGATGCAGCAGATAATTTATTTCCATCTATACATTGTCTTGTAAGTTGGAATTGTTTTGTTGGAATAAGACAGCAAAAAGAATATAGCAAAGGTGTTAAGGTGATTTCTGCTATAATAGCTGTACTTGTATTTATATCTACACTTGTAACTAAACAGCATGTAATTGTAGATGTAATATCAGCAGTTATAATATCTGAAGTTGTTTGGTGGGTAGTAGGGTGTAGTAAAGTTTATGTACCAGTATGGAAAGTGTTTGAAAGTATTAATAATGCAGTTTTTGGGAGATTTTTAAAGGGAAAAGGTAACTGATTTTGAAAGATTTTTTAAAACGAAATAAAAAAAATATATTTAATGCTGCATTTCTTATACTGATTTTTGCATTTACATTGTATTATGTATTCAATGGTACAGATGGCAACCTTACAGATATGTGGGAAAAAATGCAGATGGCTGATAAAAGGTGGCTTATGCTTGCCGTTGTATTTATTGTGTTATTTATTTATGGAGAGTCGCATATAATTAATTATATGTTAAAAACATTTGGTATAAGAACAAGGCGTTTTAGTTGTTTTTTATATTCATGTGTCGGTTTTTTCTTTAGTTGTATAACTCCATCAGCAACAGGTGGTCAGCCAATGCAAATATATTATATGAGAAGGAATAAAATATCAGTTCCAGTGGCGACTGTTGTACTAATGGTTGTTACAATAACATATAAAGCAGTATTAGTAGCAGTTGGCTTATGGCTGCTTATATTTGACAGAAGCTTTATAAGTAATAAATTAACTGGAATATTGTTTGTATTTTATTTGGGAATTGCGCTTAATGTATTTTGTGTAGTTGCTATGATTGTGTTGGTATTTAACCAAACTCTTGCAAAAAGAATTGTAGTATCGCTTATTAAGTTTTTAGAAAAAATACATCTTATTAAGCACAAAGACGGAAGAATTGAAAAATTTGATGAATCTATGGATACTTATGCAAGAACAGCTACATATCTTAAAAATAACATTCCTGTGTTGATTAAGGTGTTTTTAATTACTATTTTACAAAGATTTGCATATTTTTTTGTTACATATTTTATATATAAATCATTTGGCTTAAAAGGAACGGGAATGTATACAATTGTAATGCTTCAAGCTGTTATTTCTCTTTCTGTTGATATGCTTCCACTTCCGGGTGGAATGGGAATAAGTGAAGCACTTTTTAATGTTATTTTCTTGCCAGTATTTGGTCAGGCATTGTTATTGCCCGGAATGATACTTAGTAGAACGCTTAGTTTTTATACAGAGTTATTTTTAAGTGCTGGGTTTACAATATTTGCTCATATATATATTGGAAGATTTACTAAAAAAGAAGCGGAAAGAACAATGCACGACATGGAAAATAGTACAAATATATAAATAATAATATTAGATAACAATTAAGTATATTAATGTAAATTAAATGTAAACTTATTGTTAAAAAATAGTGGAAAAGTGGGTAGCAGATGTGTTAATATAGTGCATATTAACAAAAGAATGAATTAGGGAGAATTTTGTTGTGATAGGATTTTATGATTATACAGTAGTACTTACATATGTGAGTCTTATGGTTTCATTATTTGGTATGACACTAGCTTCTGGTGGACATTATAAGATTGCAATAGTATGTCTTGCAGTATCAGGTCTTTGTGATATGTTTGATGGAAAGATTGCACGAACTAAGAAAAATAGAACAGAAGAAGCTAAGAAGTTTGGTATACAGATAGACTCTTTGTGTGATGTTGTTTGTTTTGGTGCATTTCCAATAGTTATATGTTATAGTATGGGAATTAGAGATGTAATTGGTATGGTAATCCTTTTATTTTATGGAGTTGCTGGTGTTATAAGACTTGCTTTCTTTAATGTAATGGAAGATATAAGACAGAGTCAGACAACAGAGAAGAGAAAGTATTATCAAGGACTTCCAATAACATCTTCATCAGTTGCACTTCCACTTATGTATGTTATAAGACCATTTTTTGCAGATGACGTATTCTTGGTGCTTGTAAGAATTATGATGTTTGTAGTTGGTATATTATTTATAACTGACTTTAAGTTTAAGAAGCCATCTAATGCTGTTATTGCTGTGCTTGTAGCGATTGTGGCAGCAGCTATAATATTTATGTTTACTGGTGTATGGCATTCTTGGAGAATTGGATAATAATAGAGAATATTAAAAGATTTATGGCAGTTTGTATTGATTTTATGGATGCAAACTGCTATTTTTATTATAAAATTATTTTGAAATTTTAGGTTGTGATGATAGCAATAATATATAGGCACACACACCAGTAAAAGTACAATCAATTAAATTTGTATGCCATAATCGAACAAGTTTGTTCGCTTCTGTCACACAAATTTAATTGCCTGTTCTTTTAATGGTGCATTTATTGCCTATATACTACTGCTATCTTACGGGACGTTATCGACTTTATAGCAACTTAATGTGGAAAAATTAAGATAGGAATAAAATAATAGAGAAGAGAAACAGATATAAAAATTTAAGGTGGGGATAGGCGGGAATAGGAAAAGAAATATAAAAGATGATTAGAATATAATGGTTTAGAAAGGTTAAGAAGGGTGTTTTTATGAAATTATTGGATAGACAAGGGAATGTTGTTGCTGATGATAATGGGCAGGATAAGTTGCTTGATAAGATGTATAATACTAGGGTTGGCAGGGGGATTACTTCAATTCTTATAAAGCCAGCTGTTTCGAGGGTGTGTGGTAAGGTGTTGGATACTAAGTTATCTACTATTATTGTGCCAAAGTTTTGTAAGGCAAATAACGTAGACCTTTCACAGTATGAAAAGCAGGAGTTTAATTCATTTAATGATTTTTTTACAAGAAAGATTAATAAAGAGTTGAGACCTATAGATATGGATAGTAATGCTCTTATAAGTCCATGTGATTCAAGACTTACTATGTATAAGATTGATAGTGCCTCAAGGTTTGTTGTAAAAAATACACCCTATACTGTTAAATCACTTCTTAGGGATAGTAAGCTTGCAAAGGAGTATGAGGGTGGATATATAGGTATATTTAGGCTTTGTGTAGAAGATTATCATAGATATCACTATATTGATAATGGTGTAAAGAGTAGAGAACGTGTTATATCTGGAGTTTTTCACACAGTTAATCCAGTGGCAAATGATGTTTATCCAATTTACAAAGAAAATAGTCGTGAATACTGTATACATAGAACAGAGAACTTTGGTGATGTTATAGTAATTGAAGTTGGTGCATTATTAGTAGGAAGAATTGTTAATAACCATGATAAATGTATTACTGTTCGTGGAAAAGAAAAGGGTTATTTTGAATATGGTGGTTCAACCGTTATTCTTATATTTAAAGAAGGAACAATAATTCCAGATAATGATATATTAGAAAATACAAAGAACAATTGTGAAACTAGAGTTAAGCTTGGGGAAAAGATTGGAGTTAAGGCTTAGATACATTTAACACTATTAAACAAGTGCAAGCTTATTATAAATGATTGGTGATAGCCACATAGCTTGTTATGGGGAGTAGTCAGTAATTGAGCAGCAGAGTAAAGATTTAAGCAATATGTATTAAGAGTTAAATTTTAGAGTTTAATAGGATATTTGAAATAGTATGATTTGAGTTTGTTTAATAGTGTGAAATTAGTGATTTTAAAAAAAATAAAAAAAATTAAAAAAGTGCTTGACTTTTTGTCTAATTACGGTATATAATAACCTAGCAAGTTCGGTAAGACAAAAACGAAACGAACTAAAGCACATGGGATCATAGCTCAGCTGGGAGAGCATCTGCCTTACAAGCAGAGGGTCATAGGTTCGAGCCCTATTGGTCCCATAGATACAGAATATGGCGAGATAGCTCAGTTGGCTAGAGCACATGGTTCATACCCATGGTGTCGAGAGTTCGAATCTCCCTCTCGCTACTATATCGGCACCTTAGTTTTACTAAGGTGCTTTTTTTCTACATATATTGGATATAATATTGTTAATAAGCATAGTTGCCATACAATCTGTAATTTAACAATATTAGGTAAGCTTTTAACTTTATTAAATAGGTTATGGGCTTGATTATATTTGAATTATGCAGTATATAATAATAAAAGAAATGTGTCTAAGAAAGGGGTACTTAAAATGAGAGTTGGAATGGGATATGATGTTCATAAACTTGTTGAAGGACGTAAGCTAATTATTGGTGGTGTTGATATACCTTATGAACTTGGACTTTTAGGTCATTCTGATGCAGATGTTCTTCTGCATGCAATCATGGACTCACTTCTTGGGGCAGCAGCTCTTGGTGATATCGGCAAGCATTTTCCAGATACAGACGAAAAATACAAGGGAGTATCAAGCCTTAAGCTTTTAGAGCATGTAGGTAAGTTATTAGATGAGAATAACTACATTATTGAAAATATTGACGCAACAATTATCGCTCAAAAGCCTAAAATGCGCCCTTATATTGATGAAATGAGAAAAAATATAGCCGATGTATTAAAGCTTAATATCAATCAAGTCAATGTAAAAGCAACAACAGAAGAAGGACTTGGCTTTACAGGAAGTGGCGAGGGAATATCTTCACAGGCAATATGTAGCTTAAATTCAGTAACTAATTATATATATGGTGAGTCGGATATGACAAATTGTTGTAGCGGATGTAAGAATTGTTCAATAAAATAATATAAACGATTTTACATTTGAGGAGACAACATGAGTTTTATTAAGTTTATCAAGCAGGAAATATCAGTAATAAAAGACCGTGACCCTGCCATCAAATCAACAATGGAAGTGTTTTTATACCCTAGCTTTTGGGCAATATTAAAGTATAGAAAGGCTCATAAGTTATATTTGAAAAAACATTATTATAGAGCCAGAAGAATATCACAAAAAGCAGCAAGAAAGACAGGAATAGAGATACACCCAGGAGCGACAATAGGTGAAGGACTTTTCATTGACCACGGACATGGAGTTGTTATCGGGGAAACAGCTATTCTTGGCGATAACGTGACATTATATCAAGGAGTAACTCTTGGCGGTACTGGTAAGGAACAAGGAAAAAGACACCCTACAATCGGTAACAACGTACTTGTAGGAGCAGGAGCAAAGATACTTGGTTCATTTACAATAGGAGATAACTGTAAAATTGGAGCGGGTTCAGTCGTATTAAAAGACGTTCCACCTAATTCAACAGTTGTCGGAGTTCCGGGACGAATAATTATAAGGAATGATGTAAGAGTTAATAACGATTTAGACCAGATACACCTTCCAGACCCAGTAATGAACGATATTAATGAATTAAAGGCTGAAAATGCAAGGCTTAAATTAAGAGTAAGTAAGCTTGAAAATAGTAATATTAAATAATAAAAGCTATTTATATTTAAAGTAAGTTCCAATTTGTGTTAAATAATTGATAAGTTAGAGAGTGGTCAGAAATTGGAAAATTATATACTTAATTTAAAAGTGAGGATTAAAATATGAAGATTTATAATACATTGACAAAGAAAAAAGAAGATTTTGTACCTTTAGAAGAAGGAAAGGTTAAAATGTATGTGTGTGGTCCTACAGTGTATAACCTTATCCACATTGGAAATGCAAGACCAATGATTTGCTTTGATACAGTAAGGAGATATCTTGAATATAAAGGCTACGAAGTTAATTATGTATCTAACTTTACAGATGTTGACGATAAGATTATTAAAAAGGCAATCGAAGAAGGAGTAACATCAGAAGAAATATCACAAAGATATATAGCAGAGTGCAAAAAGGATATGGAAGGCATGAATATTAAGCCTGCTACAACACACCCACTCGCAACACAAGAAATTGATGGCATGATTGACATGATACAGACTCTTATTGACAAGGGTTACGCATACTGTGTAAATGGAACTGTATATTATAGAACAAGAAAATTTGAAGGCTATGGAAAGCTTTCAAAGAAAAATATTGACGACTTAGAAGCAGGACACAGAAATATTAAGGTTGCAGGAGAAGACGAAAAGGAAGACCCACTTGATTTTGTACTTTGGAAGCCTAAAAAAGAAGGTGAACCTTACTGGAAATCTCCTTGGAGTGACGGAAGACCAGGTTGGCATATTGAATGTTCAGTAATGTCAAAGAAGTATCTTGCTGATACAATTGATATTCATGCAGGTGGTGAAGACCTTATATTCCCTCACCATGAAAATGAAATCGCTCAGTCAGAAGCTGCTAATGGTGTACCATTTGCAAAGTATTGGATGCACAACGCATTTTTAAATATCGACAATAAGAAGATGTCTAAGTCGCTTGGTAACTTCTTTACAGTAAGAGATATAAGCAAAGAATATGACCTTCAAGTGCTTCGTTTCTTTATGTTGTCAGCACATTATAGAAATCCTATCAACTTTAGCCATGACCTTATGGAGTCAGCTAAAAATGGTCTTGATAGAATTGTTACAGCAGTATCTAACCTTACAGAACTTATCTCAACAGCTAAAGATACACCTTTAACAGAAGAAGAAAAGAATGTATTAGCTTTAACACAAGAAGTTTATAATAAGTTTGAAGCGGCTATGGATGATGACTTTAACACAGCCGATGCTATTTCATCAGTATTTGAGCTTGTAAAGCTTGCTAATACTAACAGTAATGTCAACAGTAGTAAGGCATTTCTTGAAGAAATGAAAACGAAAATCACAAATCTTACAGATGTGTTAGGTCTTGAAGTAGTTAAGGAAAATGAAATGCTTGATGAAGAAATTGACAGTCTTATAGCAGAAAGACAGCAGGCAAGAAAAGATAAGGACTTTAAGAGAGCTGATGAAATAAGAGATTTACTTTTAGAAAAGGGAATTATATTAGAGGATACTAGAGAAGGTGTAAGATGGAAAAGAGCATAACAACACAAGAAAATCTTACACAAGCAATTAAAGAAACATTAAATCTAAAAGATATAGACCCAAAACAATTGTCACCACTAGTACTTGCTTATATTGGCGATAGTATTTATGACCTTGTTATAAGAACATATCTTTTAAGTAAAGGTAATATGCAGGTAAACAAGATTAATAAACACGCCTGTAATCTTGTAAAAGCACAAAAGCAGTCAGAAATGATTGGCATTATAGAACCGCTTCTTGATAATTATGAAGAAGCGGTATATAAAAGAGGCAGAAATGCAAAGTCATATACATCGGCAAAAAATGCGTCTATAAGTGATTATAGGAGAGCAACTGGTTTTGAAGCTTTAATGGGTTATCTTTATCTTAGTAACAGATACGAAAGAATGATGGAGCTTATTAAGGCTGCACTTGTAGGAATTGGAGAAATTGATGAGATATAAAGAATTTATAATAGATGGAAGAAATGCAGTATTAGAAGCATTTCGCTCAGGAAAAACAATTGATAAGTTATTTGTGCTTGATGGGTGTCAAGATGGGCCTGTAAGAACAATTATAAGAGAAGCTAAAAAGGCAGATACAATTATTAACTTTGTAGATAAGGAAAGACTTGACAGATTAGCAAACTCAGGACATCATCAAGGAGTTGTTGCACAGGCAGCTGCTTATGAATATGCAGAAGTTGAAGATATACTTAATATTGCAAGAGAAAGAGAAGAAGACCCATTTATATTTATACTAGATGAAATTGAAGACCCACACAACTTAGGTGCAATAATAAGAACTGCTAACCTTGCAGGAGCACATGGAGTTATTATTCCAAAAAGACGAGCAGTAGGTCTTACTGCTACAGTTGCTAAGACTTCAGCGGGAGCTATTAATTACACACCAGTTGCAAAGGTAACTAATATTAGTAAGACAATAGATGAACTTAAAAAACAAGGTATGTGGTTTGTATGCGCTGATATGGGCGGAGAAACAATGTATAACCTTAATCTGAAAGGCTCCATTGGTCTTGTTATTGGCAATGAAGGCTCAGGAGTTAGTCGTCTTGTTAAGGAGAAATGTGACTATATTGCTTCAATTCCAATGAAGGGAGATATTGATTCTCTTAATGCTTCTGTTGCAGCAGGCGTACTTGCTTATGAGATTGTAAGACAGCGTATGAGTTAATTATTATATGCTAGAAATGGAGATAGAATGGGATTGCAGGAGCTTAGTGACGAAGAATTAATTAAGCTTTACAGACAAGGTAGTGAAAATAGTGAAGAAGCAATTGATATTATATTTGAAAGATATAAGTATCTTGTACGAAAAAAAGCCAGAGCTATGTTTATAGCAGGCGGAGATAATGATGATTTAATTCAAGAGGGTATGATTGGTCTTTACAAGGCAGTAAGAGATTATAATACTACAAAGCAGACATCATTTGCTACATTTGCAGGAGTATGTATTAATAGGCATATGATGTCTGCTGTTACTGCTTCTAACAGAAAGAAAAATTCACCACTTAATTCTTATGTATCATTTGATACACCAGCAGATATTGAAGGGGATGGAAGTGTTAAGTTAGTTGAAGTTCTTATGCCTGATAATGAACAAAATCCTGAGTATCTATTTATAGATAGGGAACGTACGCAATTTTTGCAGGATAAGATTGTAAGTATGTTAAGTGCCTATGAAAAAAATGTGCTTGATATGTTTCTTGATGGCAAGGATTATATTCAGATTGCACAAGAGCTTAACAAAACACCTAAGTCGGTTGACAATGCTATTCAAAGAATAAGAATAAAAGCAGGAAAAGCCAACGGTTGTGGTTGATTTATTGTTGCGCTTAAGTATTTGATGTTTTGTTATGTGTACTGTGAAATTTTAAAAACATGATATATTGACAAAGTTAATTGAATATAATATTATAAGTGATGTCTGAAAAATGACATTTTGCTACTGTGGCTTAGTGGTAAAGCACTTCATTGGTAATGAAGAGAGCGGGGGTCCGATTCCCCTCAGTAGCTTTTAGTACTATTAAGCAAGTGGGGCTGTCGCACTAAGAAAATATTATATAAAATATAGAATTTAACCAGTAAATAAATCTATATCTTGTATAAATTTTTGTTAATGCGACAGCCCCCTTTACTTATATATAGAAAAGAAATTAGTTAAGAGTATTTTTGACATAAAAATTAATGGAGAGTTTTATGTTTAGAAAGGCTGTTTTACAAGATATTGATACTATAGCAAATATTTATGATAAGATACATGAACTTGAAAGTAGTGGGAAAGTTAGTATTGGTTGGATTAAAGGCGTGTATCCTGTAAAAGATACAGCAATTCAGGCACTTAAAAGAAATGACTTATTTGTATGTGAATTAGAAGAAAAAGTTGTAGCTACCGCAATTATCAACCACGTTCAAGTGCCAGATTATAGGACAGGAAAATGGGAGATTAAAGCTGATGATAAACAAATCATGGTACTTCACACTCTTGTAGTTAGTCCAGATTATGCGAAACGTGGAATTGGGAGAAAGTTTGTAGAATATTACGAAGATTATGCAAGGGAAAATGGTTGTGTCATACAAATATAGTCAAGTATTCTTTTTAACGGTGCATTTATTGTTCATATACTACTGATATCTGACGGAAGTTTTATTTGTGCAAAATGCAAACTCAAAGGGTTTGGGGATTGAAAAAATCATTTTTAGGGTATATATTTTAGTTAAATTGTATGTTAGGCGAATAATGGGATTATATTTGATATAGGATATATTGCTTAAATATAATTGTATAAGTATGTCACAAATGAAAGGAGTTTGTATATGAATAACTTTAATTTTTTCTCACCAGTAAATGTTACTTTTGGGTGCGGAGCTTTGGGAAAACTTCACACATTGGAAATGCCAGGAAAGAAAGCGCTTCTTGTAATTAGCAATGGCAAATCAGCTAAAATGAATGGTTCACTTGCAAAGACAGAAGACGAGCTTAAGATGGCTGGCATTGAATATATAATTTACAATGGAATTGGCTCTAATCCTTTAAAGTCTGCTGTTGAAGAAGGTGCAAGAATTGCTAGAGAAAACAATGTTGACTTTGTTGTAGCACTTGGAGGTGGTTCAGTTATGGACGCTTCAAAAAATCTTGCAATGTTTATTCCACAGCCATCTGATAATTTGTGGGACTATGCAAATTGTCCAACAGGTGGAAAAAAGACACCACCTAATAAAATGCTTCCTTGGATTGCGATTACTACATCAGCAGGTACTGGTTCAGAAGTAGATACAATTGGTGTTATTTCTAATCCAGAAACTGATGAAAAGATTGGTATCGGCGGAATGGCTGGTATGTTTGCAAAGTATGCAATTGTTGACCCAGAGCTTATGAAAACAGTTCCACCTACATTTACAGCTTATCAAGGTTTTGACGCATTGTTTCATTCAATTGAAGGATATATAAGCAATAAGTACAGCATTATGGGCGATATGATACAAAGCGCAGCTATAAAAAATATCGGAAAGTATCTTGCAAGAGCTGTTAAAGATGGAAATGATATAGAAGCTAGAGAACATGTAGCTTATGCTAACACAATGTCAGGCTATTCAATGGTAGTGGCTTCATGTATTTCAGAACATGCTATGGAACATGCAATGAGTGCATATCACCCAGAACTTGCACATGGAGCAGGGCTTATTATGCTTTCAAAAGAATACTTTACATTTTGGATTAATAAGCATGTGTGTGATGAAAGATTTGTTGATATGGCGAAGTTCTTAGGAAAAGAAGATGCAAGCGAACCAGAAGATTTTATTACAGCATTAGTTGAACTTCAAAAGGAATGTGGAGTTGATAACCTTAAGATGTCTGATTATGGAATTAAAAAGGAAGATGCAATGAAGCTTGCTAAAAATGCAAGAGCAACTACATTAAGACTATTTAACTGTGACCCAGCACCAACAACAGATGAAGATATTGCTGGAATATATGAAAGAGCTTTTAAGTAGAATAAAATAAATTATATTAAGGAAGTCCTCACTTTTATTTATGTGAACAACGAGCCAAAATTCATTTTTACAAAAGTTTGGCAACTGCAGCATAAACTATAAGTGGGGATTTTGAATATTATATTTATAAATAATAATTGTCATAATTGGTTTGATTAGTACATAAAAAATACATATTTTTTCCATTTTTTTATCACAAAACCTTGTTAAATTATTTTCAATAAATGTGAGTAATTACTTAAGTTCAAAAATTCACAGTACAAAAGAACGGAGGATAATTTTAGGAAAATGAAAAGAAAAACAAGGATAAGTGTAAAAATTTTAGTACTTGTTGGAGTGCTATTTGTAACAGGTATTGTAAGTGTCATTATGGGTATGATGAGTATTAATGACATGAACAATAAAAGTCAGAAAATATCAAATGAATGTATGGAAGCCGTTTCACTTATGGCAGATACATCAACAGCTATAGAAAAGGTGCAAAAGTATGCTAACAGTTCAGCAGCATTTAAAATGCAAAAAAGAGTTGAAGGTGATAGTACTTCTGATAATATGCCATCAGATAATAATGGAATGGGTGATGAGCAGACAGGGCAACAGGCACGTCCAGAGCAGAATAATGATAATAATTCAGCAAATGACAATGCACAGGATATGCAAACTAATATGCAAAATGAAATAGATGCACTTGCGACTACATTTTCTGCTTTAGAAAATGCTATTAATAAGTTCGGAAATGCGCAGGTTCTTGAAGGTTTGCAAGCTTATAAAAGTGTTTATGAGGAATACAGCAGTAGTATCCAAGTTGTGTTAAATAGTGACAGTACAAATATGGATGACTATTTTTCACTTACAGCGCAAGGTGATGATAGTATAACTTCAAGACTGGAAAGCGCAGCAGACAATCTTGATACATTGATTACAAACCAAGTTAATGAAGCTTCGCAAGATTTGAATAATCAATATAATTCTTCAATCAAAATGTATGTGGCAATTGCAATAATAATGTTTATTATGCAGATTGCGATTATTATAATGCTTTTGACAGTAATAAGACCATTAAAGTTAGCTAATAAACAGTTAAACGGTATTATTGAAGATATTGATAATAATAATGGTGATTTGACTGCGAGAATAAATGTAAAATCAGACGATGAGATTGGAGAGCTTGTAGGTGGTATTAATGTATTTATTGAGAAACTCCATTTGATTATGAAGGACATTAAGGCTTCTTCTGATAGTATAAAGGAGTCGTCAGTAAGTATGGATAATGAGATTAGCGAAGTTAATAAAAATGCAAATAATATCTCAGCTTCTATGCAGCAGATGGCAGCAGGTATGCAGGAAGTGTCTGCAACTGTGGAAGAAATTAGTGCAGGAACAGATAACATTTTCAAGGCTATGGTAAATATCACAGACAAGATTGAACAAGGAAATGAAATCACATCTAAGATACAAGAAAAATCTGTTGAATACAGAACAACTACTGAAAATGGCATGAACACAACTAATGATATGGTTGTTAAGATAAAAGATGGACTTAATCAGTCGATAGAAAACAGCCGTAAAGTTGAAAGAATACAAGAGCTTACAGAAGATATCTTGAGTATTTCTTCACAGACTAATATGTTAGCATTAAATGCTTCTATTGAAGCAGCAAGAGCAGGTGAAGCAGGAAAAGGCTTTGCAGTTGTAGCACAACAAATTCGTTCCCTTGCAGAAGATAGTAGAAAGGTTGCTAATAATATTCAAGATATAAGTGTTATTGTAATACAAAGTGTTGAAGACCTTACTGGCAATTCTGAAAAATTAATAGAATATGTTGACGAGAGTATTCTAGCAGATTATAAGAAGTTTGTTGAGATTACTAACGAGTATAGACAAGACGCAACAAAGGTTAATGAAATTCTTGAAGATTTTTCAGAAAATACAAATACACTTAAAAATACAATAGCAGAAATGAACAGCGGAATAAGTGATATTTCAATAACTATTGATGACAGCACAAAGGGCGTAAATGAAGCTGCCGAGGGTGTAAGTAGTGTAGTTGATTCAATTAATGATATTAAGTTAAAAGCAGAAGATAATACACAGGTTGGCGAAAAGCTTGCGGGATATGTTAAGATTTTTAAGAATATGTAAATTACATTAGTAATAAATGCTTTAAGTTTTTATATTTTTAGATTTTATAGATAGCAGTAGTATATATTAAAAAGAACAATCAGTTATATTTTTGTGACTTAAACGAACGTACTTGTTCTATAAGCGCATACAAACATAACAGATTGTTCTTTTTTATATGTGTTTATATACTGTTACTATATCTCATGAGAATGTATTGTTTTGCAAAATACAAAAATTCAAGTTAGATAAGAATATATTGATTTATTTGCTTTTGTATACAATGTTACCTTTGCATATTGTATAATGAACTTTTCCTGGAAGTTCCCAGTTTAAGAATGGGCTGTTAGATGCTTTGGAAGCAAAGTGGTCAACAGTCCACATTTCATTTTCACCAAAGATAACAATATCAGCAACAGAGCCTTTGCATATACTTGTTGGTACAAGGCGATAAAATTGTGCAGGGTTCTTGCTCATAAGCTCCATAAGTTTAAGAAGTGTAATGTGACCTGCTTGAACGAGTGATTTAATACCTAGACCAAGAGAAGTTTCAAGTCCAATAATACCAGATGGAGCTTGTTCAAGTGGCTTTGCCTTTTCTTCTGCGCTGTGTGGTGCGTGGTCAGTCACTATCATATCAATAGTTCCGTCTTTAATACCTTCAATTATCATCTGTCGGTCTTTTTCAGTTCTTAAAGGTGGGTTCATTCTTGCCATTGTGCCGTATTCAAGAACTGCATCTTCTGTAAGTGTAAAATGGTGTGGAGTAGCCTCGGCATGAATATCTGCTCCTAATTTTTTAGCAGTACGGACAAGCTCAACAGAGTTACCTGAGCTTATATGTTGAATACATACAGAAGCCCCTGTGTGGAGTGCGAGCATAGTGTCACGAGCAACCATAACGTCTTCTGCTGTATGAGAAGCACCGCCATAATTTAATTTCTTAGAAATCTCTCCTTGATTAACACCAGCATTTTTAATAAATAATGGGTCTTCTTCGTGAAGACTTACAGGTAAGTCAAGTTCTTTGGCAATTTCCATAGCTTTAACAAGAAGTGCTTCATCCATAATAGGAATACCGTCATCAGTAAAGCCTGCTGCCCCATGCTCAGCGAGTGTTTTCATATCAACAAGTTCTTTTCCTGCAAGTCCTTTTGTGATAGTTGCTGTTTGTAATACATGGATACCTGTCTTTTCACCTTTTTCTTGAATATATTGCAAAGTTTCTATATTATCAACAGCAGGCTTAGTATTTGCCATACATACTACCATTGTAAAGCCACCTTTTGCAGCAGAACTAGCACCAGAATTAATATCTTCTTTATATGTAAAACCAGGGTCTCTAAAATGTACATGAGTATCAACAAGCCCCGGAGCAACGACAAGTCCAGTAGCGTCAATTATTTCAACATCATTTGAGTTAATATCTTTTGAAATGTCATCGCCTGTCTGAATTATTGTGCCATTGTCGATTAAAACGTCCATTACTTTATCAGTATTACTTACTGGGTCAACAACACGACCATTTTTAATAAGTAGCATAAAAAATCCTCCTATATTTTTTAATAAAACATTTTAAATTATATTCATAGTATAACAGTTAAAATAAGCTTTTTCAATTAACAATAATTATTTGAAAATGTATTTTTATTTGGCTAATTAACACATTCAACAAAAATGTAACAAAAAATTAATACTATACACAGAAAGTTCATTTGTAATGAATATATATTTGGGTTTAAACTATATATGGTGTATAATATTTATCAATAAGTTAAAAGATGTAAATTGTTAAATATATTTAAAAAGGGAAAAATAAAAAAGAAAAATGAAAAATAAAGATAGAAAAAAAACTAACAGCATGAAGAAATTAAGTTGGCGTAAGAGATATAGTGACTCTTTTATGGGTGGAATATTTCTAGTAATATGTACAATTATACTTTGTAGTCTTGTTATAATATCAAAAATATTAATTGCTACACATGAAGAAAGTAAAATTAAAAAAATCAAACCCAATGAAATTGTGATTGATTTTGATGATGACAATGATAATAAAGATGATGATTACGACAGTAATTATGATGAAGATGGCAATTATATATTTGATTATAACGATTCATATGCTTGGATATTTCCGGGAATGAGCCTTGAAGCTAAGAAAAGTACAGTATTTCCACAAGACCAGATACAAAGCTTTATGGATACTTATGTAAAGCATGAAGATAGTTTACCTTTAAGTCTTGTTGGAAGAAATTTTGATAATTCAGTAACTCCTTATGATGGTGTTGAAAGGACAATAACTTGTTGGGGAGATAGTATGACAGAAGGAAATGGAACTAATCCCGCAGTTATAGAAAAAGATGGTGAAACAATAGATATAAGCTATATAACATATCCTATGTTTATAGAGCAGACAACTGGTATCAAAACATATAATCTTGGTGTTGGTGGTGAAACATCTAAGCAGATTGCTGAAAGACAAGGAGGACTTCCTATTGTACTTGATAGAGATGTTACAATACCAGAAAGTGGAGCTATGAAGATTAATCTTATATCACCTGATGATGGAGAACCTGTGTACTTTAATGATTATAGTGGATATGGTTTTTCGGATGAGCCTAATGTGAATAAAGTATATATAGGTGGACAGCCATATAAGATAACATTTAATGGTGAAACTCACATATTATATAAAAATCTCAAGCATAAAACTAAAGAAGATGAAAGTACCACATCTGTTAGTACACAAACAAATTCAAGTGGAATAACACTTGCTGCGGGAACACCAGTGTATACAAAAGCTGCAATTGATAGAAAGAATGATATTCTTATTATAGAAATGGGAAGCAATGGTGGTTGGGATGATGACCTTAGCGAGCTTGTTGCACAGTATGATGCTATGATAAATAGTGCAGGTTGTAAGTATTATATAATCATAGGTGATACAGATGACCCATATTATGATGCAGGTGTTGGAGAAACAGCATGGGAGGCTACATTGCACGAAGCATTTGGTGAGCATTTTATAAATATGAGATTGTATTTGATTGAGCATGGTTTAAGCGACTGTGGACTTGAAACTACATTTGCAGATATGGAAGGATATTGTAATGGTGAGATATCTAAGCAGTTAAGAGCTGACTGGACTCACCTTAATGCTTATGGATATTATTCAAAGGGACTTGCAGTATACCAAAAGGGTGTGCAGTTAGGATATTGGAGTTAAAAGGAATACTTCTCTAAAAAGAAGTACTTGTTAAATTTTAGATTTAGTATTATAATTATTAAGTTAAGTGACACAAAAATAGCATTTGTCTGAAATTATTATATATTTTTAATATATTATTATGATGTGAAATAAAGGAGAATATATGTTATCAGTAGTTATACCAACATTTAATGAGAGTAAAAATATAAGAAATCTGGTTACACAGATTGATAAGGCTCTTAAAGGAATAGAGTATGAGATAGTATTTATAGATGACAGTAAAGATAATACCCCTGATGTAATAAGAGAAGTTGCAAAAGACTTTCCAGCAGTAAGAATGGAACACAGAAAGAATGGAACAGGTCTTGCGACAGCGGTTCTTAGAGGTTTTAAGATTGCAAAGGGTGAATATATGGCTTGTATGGATGCTGATTTACAGCACCCACCTATCGTATTAAAGTATATGTATAAAGCAATGGAAAGTGGAGCAGATTTTTGTATTCCTAGCCGTCTTATTCCGGGTGGTGATGATGGTGGTCTTAATTGGTATAGAAAGTTTGTTTCTGGGACAGCAAGAAAGATTGGACAAGTTATGCTTCCATGTCTTAGAAAGATAACAGACCCTACAAGTGGACTTTTCATGTTTAGGAGAGAAGTTATTGAAAATGCAGACCTTCAGCCTATTGGTTGGAAGATTATGGTTGAAGTGCTTGCTATGGGTACATATAAGAAGGTTATCGAAATTCCTTACAAGTTCCAGCAAAGAACAGAAGGAGAGTCAAAGCTTTCAGGTAAGGTAACAATGGAGTATTTAAAGCAGCTTATGAACCTTAGAAAGAGATATAATAAGGCTAATGTATACGAAGTTGAAAGATGGACTGTTAAGCAAATGAAAAGTAAATAAAGCTTTATAATATGTGTTGTCGCACTAGGCGGTTTTATATAGATATAGATTATGAAATATTTTCTATATAATGAATGTATAAAGTTGCTTTGTGCGACATTTTTTTTAAAAGAATGAGAGTGTACAAAAGCTGTGCACTCTTTTTTGAATGAATTTTATTTTTGATATTCTGCAAGTGATTTTTTAAGCATAGCTATTTCATTATCTTTTTGTGAGAGTTGCTCATCTTTTTGAGAAATAATGAAATTATATTTTTTACTGGCTTGTTGTTCTCCCTGTTGTATGCCTTTTTCAATACTCGTTTGTAAAGCTTCTTCTTCAATTAAATTGCTTAAATTATACATAGTAATCGCCTCACTTTCCATTTCTCTTGTCATAGGAAGTTTATAAAATATTATAAAGCAAAAAATTTTTAGTTTGTGAAAAGTATGTGAAAAGTGGATAAAATCAAGGTTTATTTTAAAGTAAATATTGTTAAAAAGTGTGAATTGTGATAGAATTTATGAGCTGTTAAAAGCAAAAATATAAAGTTGATGTTATGAGCAAGAAGTGAAGTTGGCTTGTAACTTATAACATACGAAAGAACATTTTATTAAATGTGGGGAAAAACTTATGTCGTTTATTTCAGTTGGTTTTTTTATTGTTATATTAACAACAGCAATTATATATTACATCTTACCAAAGAAGATAAGATGGACTATATTATTAATTATGAGTCTTGCATTTTATGCGATATCTAGTGTCAAAGGTCTTTTATATGTTGGTTTTACGATTATAACCTCATATCTAGCTACTAGGCTTATGCAAAAAAGCACAGATAAAAAGACTAGGAAAAAGTATCTTATATGGTGTCTTGTGTGCAATTTTGGAATACTTGTATTTTTAAAGTATTGTAATTTTGCAATTACTAATTTTAGTCTTTTTATGTCATTGTTTCATGTAAATATCCCAGACAATCATATAAGTATTGTAATGCCACTCGGCATATCATTTTATACATTTCAGACAATGAGTTATGTAATAGATGTTTACGAAAAAAAATACGAACCCGAAAAAAATATATTTAAGTTTGCACTATTTGTTTCATTTCTTCCACAAATGCTTCAAGGCCCTATTGGAAGATTTGACAGATTGTCACCACAACTTATTAATGGCAATGACTTTGATATTAAAAATGTGGAATACGGACTTCAAAGAATTGCATGGGGACTTGCTAAAAAGCTTATTTTAGCTGACAGGGCAAGTGTTATACAAACAGCTATATTTAATAGTCTTGATGTGTATTCAGGAGTTCATATAATTGTAGCATTATTAACATTTTCCATATATGAATACTGTGATTTTTCTGGTGGAATAGATGTAGTAATTGGAGCAGCAGAAATATTCGGCGTTAAGCTCGATGAGAACTTTAGACAGCCTTATTTTTCAAAATCAATTGGTGAGTTTTGGCGAAGATGGCATATTACACTTGGAACTTGGATGAAAGATTATGTGTTCTATCCATTTTCAATATCAAAGCACATGCTTAAGTTTGGTAAAAAAGCTAGAAAAGTATTTGGTAAGAAAATAGGAAAAGTATTGCCAATATGTGTTGCTAATATCTTGATATTTTTTATAGTAGGTGTGTGGCATGGGGCACAGTGGAAGTACATAATATACGGAATGTATAATGGAATTATTATTGCAGTAAGTAATCTTTTAAAGCCTTACTATGAAGTATGGGCAAAGAAATGTCATATAAATACACAGTCAAGAATATGGAAATTATTTCAGATTATAAGAACATTTATACTTGTAAATATAGGTTGGTTATTTGACGCATGTTCAACAGCAACTTTGTCATTTAAAGCTATGGCAAGAACATTTTATCAATTTAACTTGAGTGTTCTTACAGACGGAAGTCTTCTTAAGATGGGGCTTAATATGAGAGATTGGTATATTTTGATAATAGCAGTTATAATACTTTTTATTACAAGTGTTATGAAAGAAAAAGGTATTAATCTTAGAGATTTTGTAGCAGAGAAACCACTTGTAGTAAGATGGCTTATATATCTTTGCCTTGTATTTTCAACAGCACCATTTGGATATGTAGGAACGACTACTGAATTTATGTATGCGCAGTTTTAAATTTCTTAAGCGATAATAAAGAAATCGAAAGGATTGAAATTATGAAAAATAAGAAAGCAATATGTCATGCGGCAATATTTCTCGTTCTTGTAATTGTGATTAATAAGTTGCTTAATTTTATGTTAATTCAGCCTGGGCTTGCACGAACTGTATTTTATGAAAGTAGTAAAGGTGGATATGATTTAATAGCACTTGGTGCGTCACATGGTACTTATGGAGTTGACGCTGATGAACTGTCAGATACAATGGGTGGAAAGGCTATAAATATGTGTATGGGTGGTGAGTATTTTTATGATTCATATTATGTGCTTAAGTATGCCTTGAAAAATAATAAGCCTAAGACGGTAATTCTTGATATTGACTATCAGTATCTTGTTAATGAGCATGATGAAAGTATATTGTTTAATCAGATATATAATGCGTATCCTAATTGTTTTGACAAGTTTGGGTATTTTTTAACTAAGATGATGAAAGAGGAGTTTAGAGGTGCGCTTCTTAAATGGACTAATTATTGGCAATGTTATTATATGATTGGTACTACAATAGAAAAAAAGTTATCTGATGAATATAAAACTGCTGACCCATCACTTGTAAGTATGAACCCTTATGATACATATATGGGAAATGGTTTTATATATAGGTCAGAAGATTGTAAGAAGTCAACGACAGGTGGTCTTAAATGGGAAGAAAATAAAGTTGACAAAAATCAGTGTAAATATATTAAAAAAATTGTTGACCTCTGTAAAAAGAATAATATTAATATAGTATTTACAACGGTTGCCATTGACCCGGCTTCTATATCAAAGGATATAGAAAATTACCAACAAGCGCACGATTATTTGTCTAATATGGCGGATAAATATGGGGTGTCTTATTATGATTTTAATTTGCTTTCTTATGATGTGTTTAATAGAACTACTGATGATTTTTATGATGAAGAAGGTCATATGTATGGAAAGACTGCGAAGGTTTTTACTAATATATATGGAAATGTTATTAAAAGTGCAGTAGATGGCACACTTAATGAGTCAGATTACTTTAAGGGTGCATATAATGAAGTGTATGGATAAAATTAGCAGGGCTTGAGTTTTTGTATTTCACAATTTTTAAGTTGGTGATGATAGCAATAGTATATAACCAAACACACACCAGTAAAAGTACAATCACCTATATTTGTATGCCATCATCGAACAAAGGTGTTCGCTTCTGTCATACAAATATATGCGCTTGTTCTTTTAATAGTGCATTTATTGGTTATATACTATTGCTATCTTAACGGCAGTTTATTGTGGTGCAAAATACAAAAACTCAAGTATAAAAACGTGGACTTTTAAAGGATTATAATGTATATTATTATGGTAATTGCTTTTAGCAATAGAGAAGTTAATTTACTTAATAGTTTTAAAAAGTATTAAGTTTTATGATTGTAGGTTATTGTTCGTTTATCATTTATACGCTTATTATTTAGTGAAGAGAGTATAGGTGGGAATGGTGACAAGTTAGTTTGTACGCCGTTGATTTGGCAGAATGGAGTTTATAATGGGAAAGTATTTTGGAACAGATGGTTTTCGTGGAGAGGCTAATGTTAATCTTACAGTTGAGCACGCATATAAAGTAGGACGATTTTTGGGTTGGTTTTATGGAAAGAACCATGAAGACGGCAAGGCTAAGATTGTAATTGGTAAGGATACAAGAAGAAGCAGTTATATGTTTGAATATTCACTTGTTGCAGGTCTTACAGCTTCAGGTGCTGACGCATATCTTTTACATGTTACAACAACTCCTAGTGTATCTTATGTTGTAAGAACAGAAGATTTTGACTGTGGTATTATGATTTCTGCAAGCCACAATCCATTTTATGACAATGGAATTAAGCTCATTAATGACAAGGGCGAAAAAATGAGAGAAGATGTTATAAGTGAAATTGAAAAATATCTTGATGGAGATATGGCAGAGTTACCATTTGCAACAAAGGAAAAAATAGGTTGTACTGTTGATTATACAGCAGGTCGTAATAGATATATGGGATATCTTATGAGTCTTGCAATATATTCTTTCAAAGATATGAGAATTGGTCTTGACGCAGCTAACGGTAGCGCATGGACTCTTGCAAAGAGTGTATTTGATGCACTTGGTGCTAAGACTTATGTTATTAATGCACAGCCAAATGGAACTAATATTAATGAGAATTGTGGTTCAACTCATATTGAAGGATTGCAGGCGCTTGTTAAGAGAGAACACCTTGACGCAGGTTTTGCTTTTGACGGTGATGCAGATAGATGTCTTTGTGTAGATGAAAATGGTAATGTAATTACAGGCGACCATATTTTATATATCTATGGTTGTTATATGAAAGACAGAGATAAGTTAGTTGGAAATAAAGTAGTAACTACAGTTATGTCTAATTTTGGACTTTACAAAGCATTTGACGCAGTTGGTATAGAATATGAAAAGACTGCTGTTGGTGATAAGTATGTATATGAGTGTATGTCTGAAAATGGCTATAGAATAGGCGGAGAGCAGTCAGGACATATTATATTTAGTAAGTATGCAACTACTGGTGACGGTATTATCACAGCACTTAAAATGATGCAGGTAATGATTGGTAAGAAAAAGACTTTAAGTCAGCTTGCAGCTCCACTTGCAATATATCCACAGGTACTTAAAAATGTTCGTGTAACAAATAAGACAGAAGCACAAAATGATGAAGCTGTTAAAAAGGCAGTTGAAGATGTTGCAAAAGCTCTTGGTGATGATGGAAGAATACTTGTGCGTGAAAGTGGAACAGAACCAGTTGTAAGAGTTATGGTTGAAGCTGGAACTACACAAGAATGTGAAAAGTATGTTGATAGTGTAATAGATGTAATTAAGTCAAGAGGATATTGTATTTAAAGCATTGCTTGCGAAAGGTTTTATTTATGAAAAGTAAAATATCACAGGCTGTTTTACACTCCTATAAAGATATTATATCGGTTGTCATATTAATTATTATGACAACCGCTTTATTAATGTACTTTTATGGTTTGCAAAACATGGA
Source organism: uncultured Eubacterium sp. (assembly GCA_900551945.1). Classification (GTDB taxonomy): domain Bacteria; phylum Bacillota; class Clostridia; order Lachnospirales; family Lachnospiraceae; genus Lachnospira. The sequence goes on from URYE01000001.1 coordinate 89,001, forward strand.
TATGTCAATTCCTTTTGGTTATGATGGAACTGATACTATGTCAAGTCTTGTTGAAGCTAAGATGACACAAGAGAGTGGTTGGAACATTTATACTGATAAATTAGCAGCCCCTTACGGATATAATAACAGCAATAATTTAATTACGGGACTTCACAATTTTGACCAATTATTAGTTAAGTTTTTTACAAGTGTAACAGGGGAATATGTAAAAGGCGTTAATTATACATTTCTTGCAACATTTTATCTTATCGGACTTATAACTTATTTTGTATTAAGATGTTTAAAATTAAGAGAGTGGATAAGTATAGGTGGTGCGCTTACATTTGCTTTCTTGCCATTTATCTTTTTTAGAAATATTGAACATCTTGTATTGTCAAGCTATTATTTTATACCACTTCTAATTCTTTTATGTCTTTGGATATATGAAGATAAGAATTTTCTTGTATTAAATAAAAGTTTTTTTAGTTACAAAAAGAATATATTAGCAATTATATTTACAGCGCTTATTGCAAATAGTGGTATAGTGTATTGGCAGTTTTTAGGTTGCTTTTTTCTTGTAGCAACAGCTCTTGCAAATGTAGTAAGAAATAGGGAATTTAGGTGTATAAGGCAGTCTTTACTTTGTATAATATCAATTATTGTATTTATGATAATTGGCTGTATTTCAGAAATTATAAGCATTGTTAATGGCAGTTCAGGAATTGAAGGGCGATTAAGAAGTATGTATGACTCAGAAGCCTATTCTTTAAAGCTTATTCAGCTTATAATGCCGGTGAGAAGTCATGGTATAAGTTATCTTGAAAATATAATAGAAAATTATAACACCTATGCACCATTGGTCAATGAAAATGCGTCAGCTTATTTAGGCCTTGTAGGAGTTATAGGTTTTTTTGTACTTTTACTTATGTTATTTAAGAAAAAGTCGGATAGTAATTCAACTGCATTTAAAAGATTATGCGCACTGTCAGAGTTGAATATATGTGCAGTTCTTTTTGGCACAATGGGCGGGTTTGGCGCAGTATTTTTTGCCTTTGTATCACAAACACTTAGAGGGTTTAATAGAATATCAGTTTACATAGCATTTTTTAGTATTACTGCTGTTTGTATTATATTTAACGAAGTTGAAAATAAGATAGAAAGTAAGTTAGGTAATAATACGAAGTTAAAAGAAAATACTGTAAAAAATGATATTGCAAAAAATGATATTTTAAAAGATAGTATTTTAGAAGACAGTGATACAAAAATTAATATAACAAAAAAGAAAATTGTATTAAGTCATATAATATGTGCTGTTGTTGGAAGTATTATTATGCTAATAGGAATATTTGAGCAGAACCCACATATAGATATCCCGTATATAGAAAATTATGAAAATTGGACAAGTGATGATAATTTTGTTAAGAATATTGAAAGTAGTGTTTCTAGCGAAACAATGATTTTTCAGCTACCATATCAAGAATATCCAGAGGCAGAAGGACAAGGGCTTATGAAGTCACAAGACCCATTTGTAGGGTATCTTCATTCTAGTACATTGAAATGGAGTTTTGGAATTAATAAGGAGTCGGAAAATGCAGAGTGGTATTCTGATACTTCTGAATTGTCACCACAAAGTATGGTTGATGAGCTAAAGTCAAAGGGTTTTGGTGGAATATATATAGACAGATATGGATTATATGAAGATGATAAGTGGCAAGAGTTAGAGGAAGAATTAGAAGAATATCTTCATCAAAAACCACTTGTGAGTGATAATGAAAGGTACAGTTTTTTTAACATTGTTGAATAATAAATAATATGAAGTAAGTCTATTACTTTTATTTAATGGAATAACAAGATTTGTAATAATAAAATGAAAGGATTTGATTTATGAAAATTAATTTAAAGGAGTCGATAGCTGGGTTAAAACAAGATGGCAAGCACACACCTAAAAGCATTATCTTTATATTTATGCTTGTTGTAATCTGTGTGGAAGTTGGAATGATTGTATATAGTAATCTTGTGGAATTACAATATCATCTTGGTTTTGATGCTTCATCGGCTTATCTTCACGCCGTTGAAATGTGGAGAGAAAAGTCATTAATTCCTTCAACATTTGCAATAACAACGACACTTGGACTTGATGCTCCAGATGCGCTTGCAGCATTGTTTTATGGAATAACGGGAAACATATTTTTATCGTTTGGTATAGCTAATCTTATACTTGATGTAATTATCTGTATATCATTTTATCAGATATTAAAAGAGATTAATCTTACACCATTTACAAGAATATTAGGCATGGTATTTTTATTATGTCCATTTATGACACCAGACCATTTTACAGATAACAACCTTTCATATTTTGCAATGGTATTTGGTGAACAAGGTTCTTATAGTATTAAGATAATTGCAATGATGCTTTTATTCCTTACTATTATAAAACTTGAACATAATAAAAAATGTTACAAGACAATGATATTTGCAACACTCTTTAATATGCTTACTTGTGTTTCAAGCGGTATCTATGTAGCTATAACAATACTTGTTCCTTGCGTTGTTTATTACCTTGTAAAAATGGTATATGAAAACAGTTACAAAGTACTTAAAAATACAGGTTTAATATTTGCATTAGTTGAGCTTGTATTAAGTTTTATAGGAAAAGCTTCTACGGGACTTATTATGAGTTTTCAATCACATGAAAGCAATATGGTGCTTACGGGTATTCATCAATTTTGGACTAATATTGGAAGTCTTATAATGGGATATTTTCAGTTGTTCTGTGGAATATCAATTGAAACAGTAGTTAGTCTTTTTTCATTAAGAGGAATATTGCAGATAATGTCAGTAGCATTTATTCTCTTTATGTTTATTTTATGTGTTATATCAGTAGTATTTTTAATAAGACATATAAAGGCAAAAGAAAAAGATTTTAGTATTGTACTTCCGTATATTATAATATTTATAAATATTGCAGTATTTATTTTTTCATATACTTTGTACGATGGAGTGTTCTTTGAGTACAGATATCTTATAATTGTATATCTTATGCAGATATTAATTTGTTGTAGTACATTAGAAAAAATTGATGATAAATTTATATTTAAAAATGCTATTATAGTTGCCATTTCAGGAATATTAATGCTTGAAACAGTCGGAATACTTAATTATTATCACAATGACACTATTGATAAAGATGTTGTATATGATTTGCTTGACTCAGTTGACAGTCTTGATGTACCTGTGGCTTATGTATGGGGCAATTCAACAACTATTGATGCAAGAAACTTTAGAATACTTGATTTAAGTGTCGTGTATAAGGGCTTGTCTTATGGAAGTTATAACGAGGGTACTAACTGGGGCGATTATAATTATTATGATGAAAATAGCACATGGACTGGAAAAACAGCACTTATAACAACGCCAGATGAATTTGAAGAACTTCCAGAATTTATATCTAAGCATTATGAACTTTATGATTTCTTTGGAGATTATCAAGTGTATAAGTCAGATATTAATCCATTTGACCTTACAGCATTTGATAATAATAGCAAAGAAAATATTAACTTTATGTATTCTGCTGGTACGAATTTTGAAGAAGAAGACCTTGATGAAGATGGTTATTACACTACTAATGATGAAGTTTCTGGTGATATGTTTAATATGGTGCTTCCGGGTGTTGGTGCAGGAAGTTATGATATTGTGCTTGAGTGTGAAGTACTTGAATTTGATGAAGACAGCGAGGCGCATTTTGAAGCTCGTGATATAGGAACTGATGAGAGTATTGCCACAGTAGATATTAAAGAGGGCAATACAAATGTAGAGTTAAAAAATGTAACTTTAGACGATACAACAAATGTACTTCTTAAAGCTGACCAGACAACAAATACAAGTATTAAACTTAAAAAAGTTAAGATAACTAAATTATAAATTTATAATTAAATTATATTAAAAAAGTCCATCACTTTTATTGTGAAAAATAGGTGGTGGACTTTTTTAGAGTGTGTTTATTATAGTTTTGTTAAAATGTCATCATAAAATTAAAGTGTTTCTAATATGATAGTACAAAGTAATATTAAGGGTGGTTATGTGTTGGGGGAGAAAAAGCCTTTTAAACATATTCCTGATATTGTAAAAGTGTCATCATACAGATTACTTGCTGGAATACTTATTGCTATTATTGTTGTTCTTATTATGTATCTTACAGGTTGTTCAATGTCACAACAAGATGGTGGAAAAGTTGAAGATATTGACTTTACAGTTGTGGAAAATCAAGATGTACCTGATGAGCTTATGAAGCTTATAAAGGAAAAGAAGCAGAATACATTAAGACTTACTTATACAACTAAAGATTATACTTATATGGTTGCGGGCTATGGTTCACAGCCAACAAGTGGTTATAGTATTAAGGTTAATGATGTGTATTTAGGTAAAAATGCTATATATGTTGATGTTAGTTTGATAGGACCGGCAGCAGGCGAGCAAGTAAACGAAATGCCAACGACACCATATATTGTAATAAAGATAGAAAAAAGAGATGAACCGGTTATCTTTAAAATTTAAAGTGGTTGATATTTTAAGTAAAATAATGTATTTGATATATGAACATATCAAAAGTTATTAAATCTTTAAAATAGAATAGTTTTAAGTTTGACAAATTATATTTTTAGATAAAGATATAATTTGTCAAACTTTTTTTTATCGTCATATTTTTCTATCAATTCTCATATTTATATTTATAGAAGTATGAATAAAGGAGTGCAAGAATTGATAATCAGAAAAGAAAATATCCATGAAAACAGAATAAAATGCAGTAACACAATGCAAATTACACTTGATGATGACTTCAATGTGCCAGACAGTAAGCCTGATATAGATAGTATTATAAAAGAAAGAGGAATTGTACATATAGAGTCAGTAAAAAGTGTTGCAGATAAAGCAGATGTTATAGGAGCTTTAGATTTTTCACTTTTGTATACAGGTACAGAAAATGATAAACATATACCCGTAAGAATGAATGGCAGTATGGAATTTAATGAAAAGATTAATCTTTCAGAAGATGCTGATAATACATATCTAACAGCACAGGCAAGACTTGAGGACATAACAGTAAAGGCAATCAATTCAAGAAAAATAAGTGTAAAAGCAGTAGTATCAATAACAGTAGTGAGTGAAGAAATAGAAGATGTATCTGTTGGAAATGACGTTGATGATATAGACGAAAAAGACGATATACAGATACTAAAAAACACTATAAATTACTGTCAGTTAGCTGTTAATCAAAAAGACAATCTAAGAATAAAAGAAAGTGTTAATCTAACGGCAGGAAAGCCTAATATAGCACAACTTTTGTGGGAAGATATAGACATACGAAGTTTTAATACAAGGCTAGATAATAATTCAATGAACATTACAGGACAAATGAATGTATTTGTGATGTATACAGCACAAGATGATACAGAGTCAGTACAGTGGTTTGAAACAACAAAGGACTTTGAAGGTACACTTGATATAAGTGGCTGCAATCCAGATATGGTAAGCTATGTAAAATATGGGTTAGTCAGCACAAATGTAGAAGTAAAGCCTGATTATGATGGAGAAAATAGAGAGATTGCAATTGAACTTGTAATAGATATGGAAGTCAAAGCTTATGAAGAATATGAGCAACAGATAATTACAGATATTTATTCGCCGGTTAAAAATGTAACACTTAATGAACAAAAGGCAGTATTAAGACAGCTTCTTACACATAATAATTCTAAATGCAGAGTATCAGAGCGAGTAAAAGCTGATGAATATGTTAATATGCTTCAAATATGCAATTGTACGGGAATGGCACAGATTGATGATATAAGTTCAGATGAAGAAGGAATATTAGTTGAAGGTGCAGTTGTTGTAAATGTATTCTATATAACATCAGACGATAATTCTCCAATGGGAAGTATGCGTACTGCATTACCATTTTCACATAAGATACAAGTAAAATGTGATGATATAGAAAAAATGGAGTATACGATTAACCCACTTGTAGAAGATTTAAGCGCAGTAATGACAGGAAGTGGTGAGATTGAGATAAAGGGAAGTGTATCTCTTGATACAATATGTTTTCAAGCATATAGTGTCAATGGAGTTATGTCGTGTGAGATAACACCATTTCCAGAAAATGAATTTCTAAAGTTTCCAAGTATAATAGGTTATATAGCAAATGGTGAAGAAACCTTGTGGGAAATAGCAAGAAAAAATCATACGACAACATCATCAATAAGAAAAAGAAACGGTCAGCTTGTAGAAAAGACAGCAGATGATATGAAAGTTAAAAAAGGTGAGAAGTTATTGCTTGTAAAAGTTGCAAGATTATAGGAATTAAATAAATTATTTTAGTTAATTTCTATAAAAAACATAGCACATTTTTGTAATTATGATATATCCAATATTAAGTATAAAGACTAACTATTAAAAGTCAATACCTAAAATGATACAGGGCAAACGCATAAAAAATCCATCTGAAAGTGTTTAACTTTTCAGATGGATTTTTTACAATTTAATTTTTTCAAAAATTAGTTCTTCTATATATTCTAAATATCGGTTATATAGCATACTCATTTTTTTATATGTCATATTCTTCTTTTTATCAAATCTCTTATCTAATTTCATTAAATTATAACATATTTTTCTGATTAAAGCCAAATTTTGCATTGCTTTTTCAGCCTTTACTTTACACGCATCTTCACGAAAATGTACATTTAACACCCAATGAAGATTATTTTCAATTTCCCAATGTCCTCGTACAATATGTGACATTTCTTCCGATGTCATATCTTCATCTAATATATAATATCTCTTTTCTGTACGTATTTTTCCATTTACTTCTCGAATACTTTCTACTTTTCCTATCGATTTTAAATTTCTCCAATTATCCTTTCCTGTCAAATACTCTATATCTGCTGAAATCAAGTACTTTCTTTTTTCTATTCGCCCATGATTTTTCTCGACTGTCTCATATACACTTATATGTTCTAGTTCTTCTTTTTCTGCATAAGAAAAATAGTCTTCGATTTCTTGATAAAGAATTTTTTGATTCATTTTTACCGAAAGACAATAATGTCCCTTTTGTTCAATTATCTGTTTTGCAATCTCTTTTTGACATCCTATTGCATCAATTGTTATGTAACAATCTTTAATATCCAGCTTTTTTAATAGATTTGGAATTTCTTTAATTTCATTTGTCTTTTTTCCTACTTTTAACTGACCTATAGACAAACCATAATTTTCTAAATAAGCAGATATAATATACGGAATATTTCCATCTTTTATTGCAGCTGCACGAACAGCCTTTCCATCAATTGCAATACGTTGTACTTCTAAATCATTAGAATCAGTATTTTTTTGAATTGATGACAGTACATCCTTAATCCAACAATAAAACATTTGCATAAAACTTTCAGGTTCTATAAGTGCAAACACCCTAAGTAATGTATCAGCAGAAGGAACGCCATGTTTTAAATCCAACATTTTTGTAAAATATTCTTCTTGAAGTTTCATAAAAAACGCCATATTTTCTGCATCTGTATAACTACATAAAACAGCATAAATACTCATTACTATAATATTACTAAGCTCATGTTTTAAACCACGATTATCTCTGCTATCTAGTAGCTTTGAAAAATACATTTTCATTTCCATCATAAAAATCACCACTTTTCTTTTATTATAACCGAAAAGTGATGATTTTGAAAGTAATTATTTTTTATGCGGTTGCCATGAGAAGTCAGGCTGTTAATGTAAAGATTGAAGAAACAACAAAGCCACTTGCAATAAGTGCCACAAAGAAAGAAGCTGATAAGACAGTAACATTTACAGCAAATGGAACAGGCGGAAGTGGAAAGTATGCATATAAGTTCTTAATCTACAACCCAACAACAAAACAGTGGGCAAAGATACAAGACTTTAGTGCTACAAGCAAACTCACATGGAAAGCAGGAAGTGCGGGAGAGCGACAGTTCTATGTAGATGTAAAAGATAAGAATGGCAATACAGTAAGAAGTTCAGTTATGAATGTAAATACAACTAAGTAATATTTTTACAATATTATCTAAAAATTAATCAAAATGGGATATAGCACTAAAGGTAGTGTTATGTCCCATTTTTTCAAATTAGGCCAATGACTAGCCAAAGCAAAGCTTATATTTGCACAAGACTTTGACGACCGTTTTGCGTAAATTGAAATTATGCTATGTTTTTTATGCTGATTAATTTATTAATTATATATAATATATATTAAATATTTACAATATTGGAACTTTGTGATATAATAAATAAAAAGTGATTATAAATATACAAAGGAGTATAGTATTTGAATACCGAATTAACTAATTCAATAAATGCTACAAGTGAAGAAGCACAGTATGATGCTAGTGCCAAAAGGCTATTAAGTCAAAAAAATATACTAGCTCATATACTTATAAATACTGTAGATGAATTTAAGGGAATAAATATGATATTCCTATAGAAGAAAAGTTTAGAGAGGAAGTGGATATTATGTGTAATTTAAGTCAGGGTGTAAAAGAAAAAGGAATAGCCATAGGCGAAGAACGTGGCAAAACTATAGGTGAAGCTTCCTTGATAAAAACTATGTATAATAATGGATTAACTCCTGAGCAGATATCAAAGATGACAAGTAAAAGTATTGATGATATAAATGCTATACTTGAAGTTGAATAATTTAATGTGAGTTTGGCAAATAAAAATAGGTTGTTTAAATATATAAAGGAATGATAATGATGACAATAGGAGATTTTTTAAGGGTTACAACAGCAGATGATTATTTTACTGTAATTATTAGTAGTGGAGAAAAAACATTATATTATGGATATGAAAATGAAGTACCAGATGAGATTAAATCTCTAAAAATTACAGAAATTTATATTAATTGGGATGATGAAGTCGTTGCAATTGAAGTAAGCGAAAAATAGTTAAAATTTTATTTGACGTGAGTTCAACAAAAACATAGCACATTTTTAGAATGATATGCTAACTATCAATTGGATAGAGCATTTCATAAAAAGTGTGCTATGTTTTTTGTGGCTCTTTGTCAGGAGTGTGGGTAAAAGTCCCATGTTTTTGTATAATAGTAGATTTATTTTTCGATAGCTTTTAATTTAATCAATCGCATGTAAATTCTTAAGTGAAATATCCATAATAGGAGCTGAATGTGTTAATGCGCCACTTGAGATATAGTCAACACCTATACTTGTAAGACGTTTTATATTTTCAAGTGTAACATTTCCTGAACACTCAGTCTTAGCACGACCGTCAATAATCTTAATTGCTTCTGTCATCATATCAGTTGACATATTGTCAAGCATAATAATATCTGCGCCAGCTTCAACGGCTTCACGAACTTGGTCAAGGTTTTCAACTTCAACTTCAATCTTTCTTACAAATGGAGCATATTCCTTTGCCATTTTAACAGCATTAGTAACACTTCCGGCTGCACCAATGTGATTATCCTTTAATAATACACCATCAGAAAGATTGTAACGGTGATTATGACCACCACCTGCTTTAACTGCATATTTTTCAAAAATACGCATATTAGGAGTAGTCTTTCTAGTATCAAGAAGTTTTGTGTTAGTTCCTTCTAACAATTGTGCTACATTGTGAGTATAAGTTGCAATTCCACTCATACGTTGTAAATAGTTAAGAGCAGTACGTTCACCTGATAATAATACTCGTATATCACCTCGAACAACAGCCATAAGTTGACCGTTGCTTACTTTGTCAGAGTCTTTGCAATACATTTCAAATTCTGTGTTTTCATCTAATAATTCAAATACTCGTTTGAAAACATCAAGACCAGCGATAATACCGTCTTGTTTACATATAAGTGATACTTCACCTTTTTGATAATGTGGCATAACAGCATTAGTTGTTACGTCTTCACTAGAAATATCTTCGGCAAGTGCCATTTGTATAAGTTTATCAGCATTTAACTTCATTGTTATGTTGTTCATGTTCTTTTTTCATCCTTTCGATTTCGTCTAAAACGATTTTTTTATAGTAAGCTGTGAGCTTGTCATAGTCTTTGTAAATGTCAAAATTCATATTCTTAATAATAGAAACAGCCATATCATGTGAAGTAGGTTGTGTATTTACTTCTTGACTATTCATATTTTTTATTATATCTTTTGCGGCACGTTTTGCAAATACAAGGCTTTCAAGTAAAGAATTACTTGCAAGACGATTTTTGCCATGAACGCCATTACAACTTGTTTCACCGGCAGCATATAATCTATTCATGCTTGTCTTGCTGTAACGATTAACGTCAACACCACCCATAAAGTAATGTTGCGCAGGCACAACTGGAATAGGTTCTTTTGTAGCATCATAACCTTCTTCAAGGCAACGCTCGTATATATTAGGAAAATGGTGTAATATATCTTCTTTAGGAATTGGAGCAAGAGAAAGCCATACACAAGGCTTGTCATCTTTTTCCATCTGTTCTTTAATAGCATTTGCAACAACATCTCGAGGAAGTAATTCGTCAACAAATCTTTCGCCTGCATTGTTAAGAAGAAGTGCGCCCTCACCACGAACGGACTCTGAGATTAAAAATCTTCTGCCAGCAGTTTTAGAATAGAGTGTTGTTGGATGTATTTGTATATAGTCTGGGTTTTGAAGCTTAATGTCATGCTTTAAAGAAATGGCAAGTGCATCACCAGTTAGATGACTAAAGTTAGTTGAATTGTCAAAAAGACCACCAATTCCACCACAAGCCCATATTGTATAATCTCCGGTTATAGTAATAAGCTGGTTAGGTTCTTTGTTAGAACGGCATATAATACCATAACATGAGTTGTCTTTTTCAATTATATCAAGCATTGTCATTTCTTCAATAAGAGTGACATTTTCTAATTTTTTTACTTGCTCAAGCAAATGACTTGTTATTTCTTTTCCAGTGATATCTTCGTGGAAAAGTATTCTAGGAGTAGAGTGTGCGCCTTCTCTTGTAAATGCTAAAGAACCGTCGTCATTTCTTTTAAAGTCAACTCCAAAATATATTAAATCGTTAATTACATCTTGTGAAGAACGTATCATAATGTCGACAGAGTCTTTGTTATTTTCATAGTGACCTGCACGCATTGTATCTTCAAAATAACTGTCGTAATCGTTATCATTTTTTAATACGCATATTCCGCCTTGAGCAAGAAATGAGTCACTACTTTCAAGGTCCGACTTAGTTATCATAACTATTTTTTTATCACGAGGCAGGTTAAGTGCAGCATAAAGACCAGATACACCAGTACCTACAATAATAACATCTGCTTGTATATTTAATTTGATATTATAATTAGCCATAATTCTCCTCCGTTCTGCTATATATGTTTACAACACAAATAGTAGGCAAATCAGATATTTTTAATCTATTTTGTTACTTGTTTATTTGATTTAATAACGTGAAACTATTTTGCAAGCTCTAACATTCTTGTAAGTGGTATACTAGCCTTTTGCCTTACTTCGTCAGATACTTCCACGACATTATCTTCATTTATAAGTACATCTCTTACTTTTTCAAGAGTGACTTTTTTCATATTAGGACAGAATTGGCGGATACCTACAGAGTAGAATTTTTTGTTAGGATTTTTCATTGTAAGCTCATGTAAAACGCCCATTTCTGTACATATGATAAATTCAGAAGCGTCACTATTTGTAGCAAAGTCGATAATTCCGGAAGTGCTTCCTATATAATCAGCAAGTTCAAGTACGTCCATTGTACATTCTGGGTGAACAAGAACTAATGCGTTAGGTTTTGCATTTTTGGCTTTTAAGACGTTTTCTTTAGTAATGCTTTTATGAACGTGGCAGAAGCCATCGTTGAATATAAAGTTCTTTTCTGGCACGAGTGAAGCTATGTATCTGCCTAGATTTTCGTCTGGTATAAAGAAAATGTTTTTATTAGGAAGTGCTTTAACAATTTTTAACGCATTAGATGAAGTTACGCACACATCTGAATGAATTTTTAATTCGGCAGTTGAGTTGATGTAGCACACTACTGCAAGGTCATCGTATTCGCTTCTTAACTTTTCAATGTAGTCGATATCTGCCATGTGTGCCATAGGACAGTTTGCAAGATTATCTGGCATAAGTACGAGTTTATCTGGATTAAGAATTTTGGCACTTTCACCCATAAAGGAAACGCCACAAAATACGATTACTTGTTCTGAAACTTCTGTTGCTTTTTTGCTAAGGTAGTAGGAGTCGCCAATGTAATCAGCTATATCTTGTACTTCATCATTTACATAATAATGTGCTAGTATAACTGCATTTTTTTCTTTTTTTAAACGTTTTATCTCATCAATTACAGATTGCATAAATTCCTCCATTTGTGTAATGTCAATATTATGTAGAAATTAATAAATAAAATATTTTTTATAAATTTAAGTTTAAGTATATATTAGTTATTTTGTTATGATTGGTTTGTAAAATAAACGGGGATTTACTTATATTTTACATAAACTAACATTAAATTCATTTTTCGTTGTATTATAACACTTGTGTTTACATCTGACAAGACAGAAGTAAAGATTTGTGTAAAATTTGTGGTTTGTGAGAGTGGTGTGTTGTTTGGTTGTGGGGATAGCAGTAAGTATATAAACACACACACCAGTAAAAGTACAATAAACTATATTTGTATGCCATTATCGAACAGGGGTGTTCGCTATTGTCATACAAATATAGCCTATTGTTCTTTTAATGGTGCATTTAGTTTATATACTTACTGCTATCTTACAAAACTTTCGTTTACCTCCTAAAGTGAAGCCACAACTTTGTAGGGGGAATGGGAGTGTTAATGGGAAATCACGCATTGCGTTCTAGTGGGTTTTGTGGTATGATATTTAAAACGCATTGCGAGATTAACATTTTAAAGTGAGGAATTATAATGGATACGGCATCAAGTATTAAAAAGATAAGATTAGAGGCTGGACTTAGCCGAAAGGAATTTTCTGAGCATACAGGTATTCCAGTAAGAACACTTGAAGATTGGGAGGCTGGAAGACGTAACCCACCTAATTATATACCCAAACTTATTGCATATCAGTTCAAGTATGAGAAAATGATAAGAGAACAGGAGAACAAGGGTGAATAAGCTAGAAGTATTAAAAAAAGTATTTGGTTACGATAGCTTTAGAGATGGTCAGGAGCAGATTGTTGACAGTATATTAAGGGGACAAGATGTGTTGGGTATTATGCCAACGGGAGCAGGTAAGTCTATATGTTATCAACTTCCTGCTCTTATGATGAGTGGGATAACAATAGTAGTATCACCACTTATTTCTCTTATGATAGACCAGGTAAAAGCTCTTAATGAAGCGGGTGTTCATGCAGCTTACATTAATAGTGCACTTACGGAAACTCAAGTAACGAAGGCATTGTACAATGCTATGATGGGTAGATATAAGATTGTATATGTAGCACCAGAAAGATTAGAAACTAATAGATTTTTGGAATTTGCTATGAATTCGGATATATCAATGATTACAATTGATGAAGCTCATTGTATATCACAGTGGGGGCAGGATTTTAGACCAAGTTATCTAAAGATAGTCAATCTTATAAAACGTTTTCCTAAAAGACCAGTTGTAAGTGCATTTACAGCGACAGCAACAATGCAGGTTAAAGAAGATATTATGTGTATCTTAGGGCTTAATAATCCTAAGGTTATGGTTACGGGCTTTGATAGGAAGAATTTATATTTTGAAGTAAGAAAAAGTAAACATAAAGATGCAGATATTCTTGATTATGTGCAAAGTCACAGTAATGACAGTGGAATAATATACTGTGCTACAAGGAAAAATGTGGATAATGTGTATATTATGCTTCTTAATAGTGGAATTAGTGCAACTAGATACCATGCAGGTTTATCTAATGAAGTAAGAAAGAAAAATCAAGAAGATTTTATTTACGATAGAAAGCCGGTTATTGTTGCGACTAATGCGTTTGGTATGGGGATTGATAAGTCAAATGTAAGATATGTGCTTCACTATAATATGCCACAGTGTATTGAAAATTATTATCAGGAAGCAGGGCGAGCAGGCAGAGATGGAGAAAGTGCAGAGTGTATTTTATTTTATTCGCCACAAGATGTTATGATAAGTGAATTTCTTATTGAAAATAAGGGTGAGAATACGGAATTTACAGAAGATGAGCTTATGCTTATTAAGGAAAATGATATTAAAAGGCTTGCAAAAATGCGTTTTTACTGTACAACAAAGGATTGTTTAAGAGAGTATATGCTTAATTACTTTGGTGAGTATACAATCAAACATGAATGTGGAAACTGCTCTAATTGTAATACGGTATATGAAGAAAAAGATGTTACAGATATTTGCATTGATATAATTAAGTGTATTAAAGAGGGGAATCAACGTTATGGAATGAATGTAATTATAGGTACACTTCGTGGAAGTAATACCGCAAGATTGCGTTCGTATAGAGTTGATAAGTTAGAAAGTTATGGTACTAGAAAAAATGTAAGTGAAGCTATGTTAAAAAGTATTGTTGAAGAACTTTTATTGCAGGACTATCTTATTGAAACTAATGATGTATATAGAATACTTAAACTTACATCAGAGTGTGACGGTATATTAGATGGAAGTACAAGGATAATATGTAAGTGGTCACCAAGTAAGGAAAAGACATCAGAAACACAAATTAAGCCGAAAAAGGATAGAAGGTCAGATATTCTTAATTCAAAGGGACTTGCATTATTTGATGAGCTTCGTGCTTTAAGAATGGATATTGCAAGACAAGAAAATATGCCGCCATATATTATTTTCTCAGATAAGACACTTGTTGATATGTGTATTAAGTTGCCATTTACAAAGGAAGAAATGTTATTGGTAAATGGTGTTGGTGAAAACAAGTATCAAAGATATGGAGAACAATTTATCCAAAAAATTGTAGATTGTACAGATGCAGTTAAGGATAAGTATTATTTTTAATAGACAGGGGATAATTAATGAAGGCATTAATAAAAAAATATAAAAATATGTCTATAAGGTTAAGATTTATGATACTTGCAGGAATATTAACTATACTTGCAGGTGGAAGTGTTATAGGTGTATTAATAAAGAATAGTCGTACGGCGTGGAAAAGTGCAGATTATTTAGAACATTTTTCACAGATAAGTCAGATATATGAGCTTAATGCCCAAAATACTGAAGCATTAAAAGAACTTAAAAAGTCAGACGATGAACAGGAAACTATACTGGCAGGGCAGATAACTAGTAATATTAATAGGATGCTTGATTTGTTAAATGAGGTTGATGAAGAAGCTTTATCTTCTGATGAACATATGAGAGTTAATACTGTAAAGTATCTTACACAATATTTTAGTAATAATTATAGTAGATATCTTGAGGAGGAATATGATAATGATTTGTATTCAGACTGCTTGTATACAATAGATAGAATTAATTCTTTTGTACAAGAAATTCTTCGTATAAGTGTGGAGTCTAACAAAGAATATATAGATAGGGTTCAAAAAGATAATACAAATTTATGGATTACAAGTGTGTTTATTACAATTATGGTTGTTGTAGTAAGTGGTTCAATTAATATATTATTTAGTAAGTATATTGCTAAGATTATTGAGAGTACTGCTAAAATGACAAAAGAGATTGCAAATGGTCAAAGAACGGCAATATATGAGATTAAAGACGAGCCACCAGAAGTAAAAGATATGCTTGAAAGCTTCAATGAACTTTTGGTACAACTTCAAGAAAAAAATGATATGAAGCTTAAGATAGCACAAGATGAGCTTGAACAGATAAGAATGCAGGAGCTTCTAAAAGAAGCCAAACTTCAAGGCTTGCAAATGCAGATTACGCCACATTTCCTTTTTAATACGTTAAATGTTATTTCTAAGAT
The DNA here is from genome assembly GCA_900551945.1 of uncultured Eubacterium sp. Classification (GTDB taxonomy): domain Bacteria; phylum Bacillota; class Clostridia; order Lachnospirales; family Lachnospiraceae; genus Lachnospira. The sequence goes on from URYE01000001.1 coordinate 104,904, forward strand.
GGCATTTCTTGAAAATGATGACAAGGTGTATCACCTTATAATTGCATTGTCTAAGTTTTTAAGACATAGTTTAAAAAATAGGCAAAGTTGTGTGCCAATACAAGAAGAAGTTGATATGATTGGTCAGTATCTTTATATATTGCAGGCTAGAATGGGAAATAGATTACACTACACTATTGATAATCAACTTGAAAAAGACACAACTCAAGAGCTTCCGTTATTTACACTACAGCCTATAGTAGAAAATGCTTTTAAACATGGAGTTGAGCCTTGTATTGATGGTGGGAATATAATTATAAGAATAAGACAGTATCAAGAAGAATTAATTCTTACAGTTGTAGATAATGGCGTAGGTATGGATAAAGAACAGCTTGAGAAAATGAGATTAAAGACTAAGATAGAAGAAGTACGTTTTAATTATGAAGAACACATTGGAATTGAAAATGTATGCAGTCGTCTTAATATGTTGTATGAAGACAGAGTTCATATATTTATAAGTTCAAGACAAGGCAAAGGAACTATTTTTACAATAAGAATTAAAAATGCTAATATTCACCCAGCACTTGAAAATTCTTAAGCTTAGATACATAAGAATATGATTTATGTATGAGTAGTAGAGTGGTTAATTCTACTATAAATGAAAGGATTTTACTTATGAAATATAAATTATTATTAGCAGAAGATGAACAGATTGAACGTCTTGCAATGAAGAAGATGATAAATATGCAGTATCAAGATATATATGAAATCTTTGAAGCTGAAAATGGAATAGAAGCAGTTGATATAGCATTAAAAGAACAGCCAGACATGATATTTATGGATATTAAAATGCCAGGAATGACAGGGCTTGAGGCAGCAGCTAAGATTAGAGAGAGTAATAAGTCAGTAAAGATAATATTTGTGACAGCATTTGACACTTTTGAATATGCAAAAGGTGCAATTTCTGTTAAGGCGGAAGAAATGCTTCTAAAGCCTGTCGATATGGATGAATTTATATCACAGATGAATGATTGGACAGAGCAGTTAGAACAAGAAAGAAATGAAAAAGATACACTAGAAAATATTAATCCATTAAAAAGACAATATGAGATTGAATTTGTAGAAACGGTACAAAAGTTTAGTTGTCAAAAAGAAGATATTGAATATTATCTTAATGCTTTAGATATTGAATTTAAAGGCGTGGTGGTGGCACAAGTAGATTTTACAACAGCACCAGATTATAAGAAAGCAGGTAATGCAAAACGTGATGTGATTATAAAGGATTTTATTGATAGACTCAATGTGATATCACAAGGGTGCAATTATAGAATTGTTACAGGTAGAGCAGAAAGTTGTATTAAAGTGTTATTTTTTGTGAATAATAATGATAATGAAAAAAATAATACTTTATATAAAGATAATATAATAAATGATATAAAATCTTTTCTTGATAAAACATCACAATATTTAGGTTTAAGAGTGGATATAAGGATTAGTGATTTTATTGAAACAGAGCTTAAGATACCGACAGGAGTATATCAAGCAAGTATGCATGGAGATACTGAACGTAATAATCTTGTATTATATCCATTTGAATTAGAAAAAGAACTTATAGATAATATTGCACAAGGTTTATTTGATAAGTCGGATAGTATTATTTTAAGAATTTCAAAGGAACTTAAAAAGAATTTTACAGGAGATGGATATAGGCATATGGTGCTTGAGCTTTATAGTGTAGTAAAAAGAGCTATAATTCAGATATCTCCAGATGCACTTATGAATTATGCTGATAAGTTGTCAGATGAAATTGACGATGAAAAGAGTTTTTGTGAGTTTTTTACACAACTTTTTGAATATGCAAAAGATTATACACAACAACATTCTGATAGGAATAAGCTATTAATACAAAAGGTTAAGGCGTATGTTGAAGAACATTACGCAGAAGAACTTACACTGGATGATATGGCGGATATGATAGGGTATAGCACATATTATTTTATGAAGCTTATTAAAGAATATATGGGAATGAGCTTTGGTGATTTTCTTACATCAGTAAGAATGAACAATGCTAAGAAATTACTTGTATCAACTAACATGTCAATTAGTGAGGTGGGATATTCAGTAGGTTATAATGATGCTAATTATTTTGCACGAGTATTTAAAAGACAAGAAAAGGTTACGCCTAGTGAGTATAAAAGACAATATAATAGGAATGGAGAGTAAATATGAACTTTTTTTTGAAAATTGTTTTTTTATTTTTTATAGGTTGTGAATTAGGCTGGGGACTTGAAGTATTATTTAGACGTTTTATTTCAAAGAATAATCCAGAAAGAAGATGGATTAACCCAGGATTTCTTATTGGACCATACTTGCCGCTTTATGGAACAGGGCTTGTTGCATTGTATTTAATGGCGAGTGTTGACAGTTCTTTTATTAAAAATATTTATTTGCAAAAGGCGTTTGTATTTTTAAGTATGGCTGTTATGATGACACTTATTGAGTATATAACTGGTCTTATATTTATAAGGCATTTAAAGGTAAAGCTTTGGGATTACACAGATGAGTGGGGCAACATAAAAGGTATTATATGTCCTAAGTTTTCATTAGCATGGGCACTTATTGGCGGTGTTTACTATTTTTTTGTACACCCATATATACTTGAAGCATTAACTTGGCTTTCTAATAATTTGGCATTTTCATTTGTAATTGGCATGTTTTTTGGTATATTTATAATTGACCTCGGCTACTCATTTCGAGTGGTTGATAAAATTAAAAAATATGCCAAAGAAAATGACATTGTTGTTCGCTATGATGAATTTAAAGCAGATATTGCACAGGCTCTTAAACGAGATAAGCAAAGAAGCAAATTTATGTTTATTTTTGGAACAGTTCAACCGCTTACAGAACAGTTAAAGGCATATAAAGAAAAGCTTGAGAAACTTGAAAAACTTAAAAATGTTAAAGGCGTAGCAGAAAAGATTAAGACTAACAAAAATAAATAATTAAAAGTAACATTACATATAAAAAGATTTATTTTATTATTTAACACTGTTAAGCAAGTCTTTTACTTCTATTATGTAGAATATATTGGTGTAAAAAACTTGCTTGATAGTGTTAAAATAATTACATGGGTTAAAATTAGAATGAGGTATATTATGTCAGAACAAACAAGTTGTGAATACTGTAGTAATTTAGTTTATGATGAAGATTGTGAGGGTTATGTTTGTGACGTAGAGATGGACGAAGATGACTACGGCAGATTTATAAGTAGTGGAAGAAAGATATGTCCTTACTTCCAGTTTGATAATGAATATAAGATAGTAAGACATCAGATGTAATAGTATTAATATGGGAAAATAATTGAAAGGTTAGAGTTTAAATGGAAGATAAAAGGTATGCGGTATTAATAGACTCCGATAATATATCATCAAAGTATATTGTGAGTATATTAGATGAAATGACAAAATATGGGGTTATAACTTATAAAAGAATATATGGTGATTGGACAGCACCACAAGCTGGCAGATGGAAAAAAGAATTGATGGAAAATTCTATAACACCAATACAGCAATTCAGAAACACAGTAGGAAAAAATGCAACAGATTCAACATTAATAATAGATGCAATGGATATATTATATACTAATAATGTTGACGGCTTTTGTATCGTGTCAAGTGATGGTGACTTTACAAGGTTAGCTGGCAGACTTAGAGAGTCTGGTATGGAAGTAATTGGAATGGGTGAGAATAAAACACCACGTTCATTTAGAGCAGCCTGTTCTGTATTTACTGATTTAGAATTACTACTTGACCAACAAGAGGAGGAGCAAATACATAAAAAGTCTGGTAAAAAGGCGAAAAATTTCCTAAAGCAAAATAAGATTGAAAATGCTATAATAGAAATTATCATGGAAAATGAAAACAAAGGAAGACAGACAGGTCTGGGTGAGATAGGAAGTCGTCTTCAAAAGAAGTATTCTGATTTTGATGTGAGAAACTATGGATATAGTTCACTTTCGACATTTTTGGAAGAAATAGAAAGTTTTGAATTAAAAAAAGTTAATAATACGGTTATTGTCGGTGTAAAAGAAGATAACAGTGTTAAGAAATGTGTTGTCAAATTTGCGATTGAATGTGTAAGACAAGCAGGAAAAAATGGGCTTGAACTTGGAGCATTAGGTCAAAAAATTCACAAGAAGTATCCTAACTTTAAAGTTAAAGAGTACGGATATTCGACTCTTAGTAAGTTTATATATGGAATAAAGTTGTTAAAAATAGATAATATTGATGAAAATAGAAAGCTTGTTTTTCTAAAATAAAATACTAATAAGAATGGAATAATATATTATATGGAAAAACTTGATATAAGAACGTCACAAGGTAAAGTTACTGGAGTAGTAAAAGAAAGAGATGAAGTACATCGCAATGGTGATATACATGGTACATCACATGTGTGGCTTATTAGAAAGAAGCAAAATAAAAAATTTGATATTTTATTGCAAAAAAGAGCTAGTGCAAATGATGTATATGGCGGTGGCTATGATATTTCATCAGCAGGTCATGTATCAGCAGGAGAAGATTATCTTGATACTGCTATAAGAGAGTTAAAGGAAGAACTTGGTGTAGAAGCTAAAGAAGAAGATTTGATTTTTATTGGTTTTCTTGAAGGCGAGATGAGAACTAAGTTTGCTGGAAAGCCATTTATTAACCACGAAGTAAGTGCTGTTTATATATATGAGTGTGATATTGATGAACGAGATTTTGTATTGCAACAAGAAGAAGTAGAAGCGGTACTTTGGATTGACTTTGACGAATGTAAACAAAAGGTTTGGAATGGACAGATTAGAAATTGTATATTTCAAGATGAGTTTAAGATGCTTGAAAAAGTGTTAAAGTAAGGTTACAATAAGAGTATGAGATTTGATTTAAAATGTTAATGATGAAAGGAATATATAATGAATAAAATAGCAAGTTTTACAGTAAATCATTTGAATTTACTTACAGGTGTTTATGTATCAAGAAAGGATTATCTTGGAGAACAAGTAATAACAACTTTTGATTTAAGATTTACAAGACCTAATGAAGAACCACCAATGGATAATCCGGGTATTCATACAATAGAACATCTTGTAGCAACATTTTTAAGAAATAATGAAGAATGGAAAGATAAGACAATATATTTTGGACCAATGGGCTGCAGAACAGGTTTCTATGTAATATTTGCAGGAGATTTACAATCTGAAGATATAATAGATATATTAAGACAAGCAGCAGATTTTGTGTTACAATATGAAGGAGAGATACCGGGATATTCACCTCGTGATTGTGGTAATTACCTTGACAACAATCTTAAGCTTGCAAAGATATATATGAAGAAGTTTAAAGAGGAAGTGTTAGAACACCCAGTAAAAGAAAGATTGGTTTACCCTGAATAGTTGACCAGCTTATTAAAATAGCGGTAGAGGATAAGATAAATGGCATATTTTAGAAATGTTACGTTGAACATAGAAGATTTTGACACGGAGGAAGATTATAGCAGAGCTTTATTAGAGCAGGAGCGTATTCAAAAAATATTATCAAATGTAGATATAACAGATGCTCATGTTGCAAGACAACTTTATGAGGGTTTTAATCAACATCCAGAAATGTTTCGTTCAATAGTAGGAATAGAATTTATGGACGTTTTAAGAGAAAATAGTAAAGATGATAATATTCCTGTTGAACCCTTTGTGAATGAACAATCAGAAGATACACAAGATGAAGAAATGGTTGATACATTAACACCAGAATTAATGAAAGAAGAACAGGCTCAAGAGTTACAGAATTCACAAGAAATTGAAGCCCAAGAAGAACCACAGAGCTTACAGGAAAGTGAAGCACAGGCTTTATGGGAAAGTACAGAAGATGTATCAGAACCAGAAGAAAGTAAAGCGCAAGAAGAACCGCAGAGCTTACAAAAAAGTGAAGTACAGGAAGAACCACAGAGTCTGAAAGAAATTGAAGAATCAACTTTGTTGCAACAAGAACAGGCTGCAACAATAGAAGATAAAATATCAAAAGAGGTACAACCTATAGAAGTAGTTGATAATCCAAAAAAAGAAGAAAGCTCTATAAAACAACAAACTTCTAATAATGTGAATAATTCAGATAATTATATAGCAGATAAAACAGAAGCAGAAGCTGTGGCAATTAAAGAAGAAGCAGAGCTTATGAAACCAGAACCATTAAAAATGGAAAAGCCACAAATTCTAAAAAAGAAAAATGCTATTGATGAAAATAAAAATATTAATCCAAGTGGTCAGTCTGATAAAGAAGTAAGTAAAGAGAATGTCAATAAAAAAACAAACAATAAAACTTCCACAAAGCCAGTTAAAAAAGCAAAAGTGGAAAGAGCAGAGCTTACATATATAGGACTTATAAAATGGGTGATATTCATATCTCCGTTTATAATGATATGTTTTCCTATGGCAGGAGCAATTCTTTCGGGAATATGTGCGTTATATGCGTTTATAAAGTTATGGGGAGCATATATTAACGATAAGATGAAAACAGTAGATATATTAAAATCTTTAATATGTGTTGTACTGTTACCAATCGGAATTATTATATCTATATTTGGAATTATGAAAAAAATTAAGTATGTATATTATAATAGAAAAGCAATTCTTTATGGATTCATAATTTATCTTATACCCGTTGTATTCTTTTGTAATGTTGGACTTATAAGTTCTAATAATATGGTATCATTAATATTTCCAATAGTTACATTATTTTTAAATGCTTCACTTGTAGGACAGATTGCTATTATATTAGATGTAATGGCAGTTGTAATAATTATTATATGTGTAGCTTCAAGCTTTACAAAGAAAGTTGCCAATGTAATATATGATTATATGGATAAAGGCATGACACAGACACAGGCAATACAATTTATAATATGTCTGCCAATTGTTGTTTTATGTATGTTTAAGGCATTTATTGATGGAAAAGTATTACATGAAGATAAGATTGTTAAGTAAATTGCAAATTAAACTTAAATTATAATAAGGGCATTTTGAGAGTTTTTAATAGTTTATACGATAGTTGTAAGGTTTGGTGTAAGAACTTTGCAACTGTCGTATAAATAAAATATAAATAACGGTTGTAATAATTAATTTTATTACAACCGTTATTTTTTAACGTTAAAGATACTATTTATGAGATTTTATAAAATGTTGAGCAAATTATACTTCAAACATTAAGTCACCATAAGATGGGAATGGCCAATATTCTTTGTCAACAATCATTTCAAGAGCATCTGCTGGTGCTCTTAATTCGTCCATTGCAGTCTTAACAACATCTCTGTAATATGTAGCCTGATCTTTAGCTCCATTAACATCTGCACCTTTATTAGTTACTTCAACTAACTTAGTATAAGCTGCTTTCATATCCTTTAAGCAACCTGTTACTGTATCAAGAAGTTCCTTCTGAACTGATGAGTCAACACCAGCTTCTGAAACAGATACAACTGAGTTAGCAAGTTCTGTTGTGTAAGAAATAACAGAAGGAATAATCTGCTTACCAGCAATATCAATCATAGATTTAGCTTCGATGTTAATAGCTTTAGCATAAGCTTCGTATTTGATTTCGGCTCTTGACTTAAGTTCAGCTTCTGTAAATACACCGAATTTTTCAAATAAATTGATAGCTTTTTCAGTAGTAAGAGCAGGAATTGCGTCAACCATAGATGGAATATTTGGCAATCCTCTTCTTGCAGCTTCTTCAATCCATTCGTCTGTATAACCATTTCCATTAAATACAATTCTATGATGGTCTGTGAAAAGCTTCTTAATCATATCATGGCAAGCCATGTCGAAGTTTTCAGCACCTTCAAGTTCATCAGCAATTTCTTTAAAGCTTTCTGCTACGATTGTGTTAAGAACTACATTAGCAGGAGCAATTGAGTCTGAAGAACCAACCATACGAAATTCAAACTTATTACCTGTGAAAGCAAATGGTGATGTTCTATTTCTGTCTGTAGCATCTTTGTTAAGGTCAGGAAGTGTAGAAGCACCAGTCTTTAACTTACCTTTCTGGATAGAGCTTGTAGCATCCCCCTTGTCAATAAGCTGCATAACAACGTCTTCAAGCTGTTCTCCTAAGAACATTGAGATAACTGCTGGAGGAGCTTCATTAGCACCTAATCTGTGGTCGTTACCTACACATGAAGCAGATTCACGAAGAAGGTCAGCATGAGTATCAACAGCCTTCATAACAGCACCAAGAACTAATAAGAATTGAATGTTGTCATGTGGTGTCTTACCAGGTTCAAGAAGATTAATTCCATCATCAGTAGTAATAGACCAGTTATTGTGCTTACCAGAACCATTAACGCCTGCAAATGGCTTCTCATGAAGAAGGCATACGAGGTTGTGACGGTAAGCTACTTTTTTAAGAACTTCCATTGTAAGCTGATTGTTATCTGTAGCTGTGTTACACTGAGCATAGATAGGAGCTAATTCATGCTGTGCAGGAGCAACTTCATTATGCTGAGTCTTAGCAGATACACCGAGCTTCCATAATTCGTTATTAACGTCCTTCATAAATGAAGCAATTCTTTCACGAATATTACCAAAGTAATGGTCATCAAGTTCCTGTCCCTTAGGTGGCATAGCACCGAAAAGTGTACGACCAGAGAAGATAAGGTCTTTTCTTTGTAAATACTTATCTCTATCTACGATAAAGTATTCCTGTTCAGCACCAACAGAAGGAGTAACCTTTTTTGATGTTGTGTTACCGAATAACTTTAAGATACGAAGTGACTGTTCGTTAATTGCGTCCATAGAACGAAGAAGTGGAGTCTTTTGGTCAAGAGCTTCACCTGTATATGAACAGAATGCAGTAGGAATACAAAGTGTTGCACCACCAGCACCTTCACGAACAAAGGCAGGAGAAGTGCAGTCCCAAGCTGTATAACCTCTAGCTTCAAATGTTGCTCTAAGTCCACCAGAAGGGAATGATGAAGCATCAGGTTCACCCTTTATAAGTTCTTTTCCAGAAAATTCCATAAGAACTTTTCCATTTTCCTTTGGAGCAGAAATAAATGAGTCATGCTTTTCAGCAGTTGTACCTGTAAGAGGCTGGAACCAGTGTGTATAATGTGTAGCTCCTTTTTCGATAGCCCAATCTTTCATAGCATTAGCAATTACATCTGCGTCTGATAATGATAATTCTTTTGCACCAGACATTGCAAGCTTAAGGTTTTTGTATACGTTCTTAGGTAAACGCTCTTTCATAACAGTATCGTTAAATACGTTTTCGCCGAAGATATCAGCTACATTAAATTTTTCACTCATAACCTAGTATTCCTTTCTTAACATTTATTTAATATTCTATTAGTAAAACTAAAAAAGGCATTCCATAACATTATATATATGCAGATATAATTATGGAACGCCTTTGTTCTACTATTTAATTAAAGACATCAACCTGTCTATTAATAAAATAACTCAAATCGTCCAATAATGCAAGTGTTTTTTTGTTTTTTATTTAATAATCTTAATTAATGTTAGTATTTAGTGATGTTTGACCTATATATGTTCCATGAACAATGAACCTTTGACTTCCATCACTTGTGCAAGTAGAAAGTGTTACAACTTGTGTTGTCTGTGATACATCAACATTTGTTTCATAATTAGAATTGCTTTTCATAGTAGCTGCATATTCTTTTAAACCGTCTATTGATGAGAAATTAAAAGTATAAGTATCACTTATAGGTTCGCTTACATAGGCACTGAAAATCTTATACATCATAATTTTATCTTCTGTGTAGATATAGAAAATATCATTTCCATCGGTATTCCAAAAAGAGTAATCACTATAGTTAGGTAGTAGTCCAAACATGCTTCCATTTTTCATATTATGACCATAAAGTATTACGTTAGTTGAATTTAATTTATCGTCAATTCTGTAATCTTCAAAGATACAGCCATTTCCATTGTAAGTACCCTCAAAAGCATGAGTAAGATAGTAGTCATTATCAGTAGTCTGTACAATAGGAAGTCTTAAATTAATAGACGGAATATAAAGATACCCTAAACCATCTGGATTAATTGATAAAAGTGAGTCATGGTTGTATGTAAATGATATTTCTACGTCAGAAGTATTTCCATTATCATCTTTGATAATAATATTTTCAGGGGTATTGTTATCAAGTACTTGATTATCAATACTATTATAAATATCTTTGCCCTTTTTATATTCAAGATAAATATTTATAAGTTGATATGATGAATAGCAAAACACACCAATAGCAAGAATAAGAATAATTTTTCGAATAACAGAGCCTTTATTTATTGAGTTACCATTTTTCTGATTGTTTTCAGAAGAATTATTTGACATAAAAGCCTCATTTCTATATTTAATTTATAAAAATATAGCTGTCACATTAAGCACTAGCTATACGGAATATAAGAAATTTTTTTAAAGTTAAGTATTTCTTAAATATTATATAGAATGCTTATTGTGACAGCATATTAAAAATAGATACAAGTATTAATATCTATTCTTTTTATTTATAGTATATTAATTATTTTAATATAATCAAGCCTTGCCAGCAGAACCGAAAAGTTCAATCTTTTCACGAACTGTAGCCTTGATAGCTTCTGTACCAGGAGCTAAAAGCTTTCTAGGGTCAAATCCCTTTCCTTCAAGGTCTTTGCCTTCTTCAATATACTTTCTTGTAGCGGCAGCGAATGCAAGCTGACACTCAGTATTAACATTAATCTTAGCAACGCCAAGAGAGATTGCTTTCTTAATCATGTCAGTTGGAATACCTGTACCACCATGTAATACTAAAGGCATATCCCCAACTTTTTCTTTAACTGCTGCAAGTGTTTCAAAGCTTAATCCCTTCCAATTAGCTGGATACTTACCATGAATATTACCGATACCTGCTGCGAGCATGTCTACGCCTAAGTCTGCAATAGCCTTACATTCGTTAGGGTCTGCACATTCACCCATACCTATAACGCCATCTTCTTCACCACCGATAGAACCAACTTCAGCTTCAAGTGACATTCCTTTTTCTTTAACAATCTTAACTAATTCCTTAGTCTTTTCAATATTTTCTTCAATTGGATAGTGAGAACCGTCAAACATGATTGAAGAAAATCCAGCTTCAACACACTTTAAACAGCCTTCATAAGTTCCGTGGTCAAGGTGAAGTGCAACAGGAACTGTTATGTTAAGGCCTTCAATTAAACCTTTAACCATTCCTGTAATAGCCTTAAAACCACCCATATACTTACCAGCGCCTTCTGAAACACCAAGAATTACAGGTGAATTCATCTCTTGTGCTGTAAGAAGGACTGCTTTAGCCCATTCAAGATTGTTGATGTTAAAATGTCCAACAGCATACTTACCATCGCGCGCTTTTTGTAACATATCTTTAGCCGATACCAACATATAAATACCTGCTATTAAAAATATATACCTACTTAAAATTATTAGATACTAGGTATTCTTAATAGCTTTTCCTTTCCTAGAATTTTATATGTGTTTATTATAACTCAAAAGAATAAAAATTGAAAGGATTTAGGGCAAATATACTAATAAAATTTATCGAATTAATAATTTGTATGAATTAACTAGGTAATAGTGTTGTTTAAATGTCACAATATGTTGTATAATTAAACAGTATAAAACAATTTATAAATATATCAGAAAGAATGGAGGTATATATGCTTTTTTTACAACAAATAGCTTGTGATATTGACTTTAACGATAGTGAAGCTTATGCAGGTACATCATATTGGCCATTTATAGGGTTTATGTGCTTTTTTATAGGGCTTGTTGTTGCATTTATAGGAATAGTAAAGATAAGTAACTCTAAGCACCAGTGGAATTTATTTTATGATAACAGAGATAAGAAAGATTTGAATTCGCCTATACTACAAAAAGATAGAAAAGTTGGAATAATTATGCTTGTCGTAGGCATAGTTATGATGATAGCTTCTAATTTTATTATTTAATATATTGTGTTTTAAAGGATATCAGTATTTATAAAGCACACCAGTGGATTTGTATGTTTTTTTAGTAAATGGTATTGGTCACTGTTATTTAATATGGTGCATTTATTGCTTTATATAATACTGATATTTTTGGTGGTTTGTATATATATGGGTAGGTAATAAAAAATTTAATATTTGTTGAATATTAGAATTATTGCAATAGTATTATGAAAGGAAAAGTTGTCTAAGATAGTAATATTATCTGACAGCAGGGGAGATTATGCCGATTACATATAAGTGTCCTAGTTGTGGGGCGGCTATGGTATTTGACAGTAGGTCACAAAAGTTGTCGTGTCCACAGTGTAATAATGAGATTGGTATTGATGAATATAAAAGAATTTATGGTAATAGAAATAATAATGATGTAGATAATTCATTTGAAAATAATAGAAGCAATACTAATGATAATAATTATAAAAATAATCAAGCGAGAGATTTTAATAATGGCAATATGAAAATATATCATTGTCAAAGCTGTGGTGCAGAGCTTGTTGCAGATGAGTATACGTCTGCTACTATATGTTCGTTTTGTGGTAATCCATCACTTGTTGAAGATAGGTTAAATGGTGCATTTAGACCAGAAATGGTAATTCCATTTAAGATTAATAAGGAGCAAGCAGTTGCTTCTTATAAGAAATGGTTAAAAAAGGGACTTCTTACTCCTAAAACTTTGTCAACACAAGCTGTAATTGATAAGATTTCAGGAATATATGCACCTTTTTGGTTATATGATTACTATGGCGAGTCTGATATGCACGCAAGTGCTGAAAAGGTTAGGAGAGAAGAACGTGGAGATACAGAGTATATATATACTGACCATTTTAGAGTATATAGAAATGTTTCTGCTAATTTTGAAAAAATTCCGGCTGATGCTTCAGAAAAAATGGACGACAATGCTATGGATAAGTTAGAGCCATATAACTATGGAGAGCTTGTTCCATTTGAAATGCCATATCTTTCAGGCTACCTTTCAGAAAGATATAACTATACAGATAAGGATATGTTAGGCAGAGTAGAGCCTAGAGTGCGCACATATATTTCAGATATTGCAAGAAGTACAATAAATGGATATTCAAGTGTTTCCGTTACAAATAATCATGTAACACTTAACAATATACATAATCAATATGCACTTATGCCAGTATGGATGTTGAATTGTAGATATAATGGAAAGGACTTTCAATTCCTGCTCAATGGTCAGACGGGGAAAATAGTCGCTGATAGACCTATAAGTATGACAAGAGCAGCTGTATGGTGGGTAGTAATATTTATTATTACACTTATTATTACAATGTTAGGGGGACTTTGGTTATGGTAGAAATGGTAACACATAAGAAAAATGTTAAGAGTATCATAAGGTGTATATCGCTTTGTATTGTAGCATTATTTATTATGAGTATTGCAATTAATAGAAATGTTATTACTATATACGCAGATGATGATAAAAGTTATGTAATTGATAATGCTGATATTTTACAAAGTGATGAGATTGAAAAGCTTGAAAAGATGTGTGCAAAAGCATCACAAAATTGTAAAACAGATATATTTATTATAACTTTGACAGATAATCTTACAGAGTTTGAGCTGGATACATATCTTAGAAATATGATGAGTACAGATGGCTTTGGTTATAATGATACATATTTAACAGACGACCCAGACGCTATAGGCTTTGCAATAGATATGACTTCAAGGAAGTACAGAATATCAAGTTCTGGTAATTCAATGAGTGATATATCACAGTCAGCAATGGATAATATGGTGTCTGGTGTTCAGGAGTATTTATCAGATGGTGATTATTATACGGCTTGTGTTAAGTTTATTAATTCTGTTCAAAGAAATATGAATACAAGTATTATATATAAATTGACTAGAAACTTGACAACAAAGTTGTTTATATCTATTGGAGTTGCAACAGCAGCGGTTGTAATTATGATGTTTAATGCTAAGTCAAAGGTTACAGTTGATAGTACAACATATACAAAAGACCATAGATTTAATGTTAATGCAAGACAGGATATATTTGTAAATACAACAGTTGTGACACACCATATTGATAGAAGTGACCACAGTTCAAGTAGTGATGGTGGCGGTGGTGGTTCATCTGGCGGAGATAACTCTGGAGGTGGTGGCGGAAGCTTCTAATATGTAGTTGCAATAATTAGTAACTTAATAGCCTGTTTTAAATAAATAAAATGATATATATATTTTTGATTAATTATATAGAAAAAGTATACAGATTTATCAAATAAAAAGCAGATAGGAAATTTATAGGCTGTCACAATAAAAAATTTTATTATTTTATATAAATTTTTTATTGCAAAAATCCTATAAAAATTCTATCTGCTTTTTGTTATTTAGTACTTATATTATAAGAAGTATAAGTTTCTTTTGATATAAGTATTAAACTGTTTCAGGTTCGTCATAGTCAACGCCAAATGTATCAACAGTAACACTTTGCATAACCTGTGGATTTCTTGGTCTGTCACTCCAGTCTGTGTCTGTAGTTGCGATGTTGTCAAGTACGTCAAGACCTTCAATAAGTGCGCCAAATGCTGCATATTCACCGTCAAGATGTGGTGCGTCTGCGTGCATAATAAAGAACTGTGAGCCTGCTGAGTCTGGAATTTGTGTACGAGCCATAGAAAGAACGCCCTTTGAGTGCTTTAAATCATTCTTAAAACCATTAGAGTTAAATTCTCCCTTGATTGAATATCCAGGGCCACCCATACCTGTTCCTTCTGGGTCACCACCTTGTATCATAAATCCAGCAATAATTCTGTGGAAGCATACTCCATCATAAAAGCCTTTTTTAATAAGACTTATAAAGTTGTTTACTGTATTTGGTGCAATTTCTGGATATAATTCGGCTTTCATAACATCACCGTTTTCCATTGTAATTGTAACTATTGGATTTTGTGCCATATCTATTAAATTCCTTTCAAAAAAATATATAAAGACAAGTTCTAAAAAACTTAAGTTTTAGATTATTACTTATTATAGAAAAGAGCTTGCTTTATAGTGTTAAAATAATTGTATATATGATATGATAAATTGTCAAATAAACATTTTATTAAGATTAAAATTAAATTTAATGGTGTTAGTATGTTTTATGACTGTATATTGAGATAAATATAAAAATTGTTTTGGTATGTAAAACTTTAATAAATAAGTTTTTGAAATTTTATAATATAGTTTGTACAAAAAATGTTGATAAAAAATTAAAATAATTAATATTGTGAGGTGATTAATAACAATATGTATCACGATTTGACAAAGGGAAATATTTTAAAGTCACTTATATTTTTTGCGCTGCCTATGATGGTAGGAAATATTTTGCAACAATTTTATAATATAGCGGATACACTTATAGTAGGAAGAATATTAGGGGAAAATGCACTGGCAGCAGTTGGTTCAGCATATACTCTGATGACATTTTTAACATCAATATTTTTAGGCTTAAGTCTTGGTTCGGGTGCAGTATTTTCTATATATCAAGGAAAAGGCGATAAGAGAGCATTAAGAGTGTCGATAGGTCACGCATTTTTCTTAATAATCGCAGTAACTGTTGTAATAAATGTTATCGTTTATATTTTCATCAATCAAATACTTGTGTTTTTAAGAGTGCCAGATAATGTGTTGGGTGGCATGAAAGAATATTTAATTGTGATATTTGCAGGAATTATAGCAACATTTGTGTATAATTTTTTCGCTTGCCTTTTAAGAGCAATAGGAAATTCCACAATTCCGTTAGTGTTTCTTGGCGTATCAGCAGTTATTAATATTGGGTTAGATATTCTATTTGTTGCCGTATTAAGTTTTGGAATATCGGGAGCTGCATTTGCAACAGTGCTTGCGCAGTACATATCAGCACTAGGCATTGCTATATATTTTATAAATAAGTGTAAAGCTATTATTCCAAAGGGTGACGAATTGAAGTTTGATAAAAATGTTTTGAAAGAAATTTTAAATCTTTCGTCAATGACTTGTATACAACAATCTATTATGAATTTTGGAATACTTATGGTGCAAGGGCTTGTCAATAGCTTTGGTTCAACGATTATGGCAGCTTTTGCGGCAGCAGTTAAAATAGATACATTTGCATATCTCCCAGTTCAAGATTTTGGAAATGCGTATTCAACATTTATTGCACAAAATTACGGTGCAAAGAATTACAAGCGAATAAAAGAAGGGACAAAAAAATCATTTGCCATTAGTATTATTTTTGGCGTGATTATATCAGCAGTAGTTGTGCTAATGGCAGAACCATTGATGAAAATATTTGTTGGCAGTAATCAAATGTCAGTAGTGTTAGCAGGTGTTAAATATCTTCGTATAGAAGGCGCATTTTATTTTGCGATAGGGTGTTTATTCTTGTTGTATGGCTATTACAGAGCTATTAAATGCGCTGAAATGTCAGTTGTACTTACTGTTATATCACTTGGTATGAGAGTGTTGTTAGCTTATGTGCTGTCAGCTTATATTGGAGAAGTTGGTATATGGTTATCAATTCCGATTGGTTGGATACTAGCTGATATTACAGGATTACTTTATATGAAGTTTGGAAAAATAAAGTTATAAGGATTTTAGTTATGAAAAATATTAGTGATATTCAAGATAGTTTGCAATATATAATTTTTGCTTTTAAAAATAAAATCGCTGATAGTGATATCGAATTATTTAAGGAAAATATTGGCTTATTAAAGTATAAGTTTCTTGATATTAGTGAATTTGATACATTTGATGAATGTAAATGCAATAATATTTTAAAAAATGCTGTTACTGTCACAGATAATGAAATGCTTACTATTAAAAATGGAGATTTAAGTCAATCTGCTATATTGGGAGTTGGACTTGATTATTGTGGAAATGCTCCATTTATTACGGAAAGTCTTTTAAGCACAGACGAGAATTATTTGTTGCTTGTATATGCAAGAAAACACAAACTTCCTGTAATTATAGGGGAAACAAAACGTTTGCTTATTCGTGAAATGTCAATGAGTGATTTAGATATTTTATATGAATTGTATGACAGTTTAAAAGATTGTCCTTATATAGAGCAGTTGTATGAAAGAAGTGAAGAAGAAGAGTTTTCCAGAAAATATATTGAAAATATGTATGGTTTTTACAACTATGGGCTGTGGCTTGTCTTTTTAAAGGATACTAATAAGCTGATAGGAAGGGCGGGGATAGAGCATAGGGAGATTGATGGAGAAATGTGCCATGAGATAGGGTATTTAATAGACAAAAAATATCAGCGCAACCACTATGCGTTAGAAGCTTGTAAGTTTATAGTAGATTATGCGTTTGAAGAAGTAGGAGTAAGCTCTTTAGTTGCCTGCATTAATAAAAATAATACGCCATCAATAAAGCTTGTTAAGAATTTAGGATTTAGTGAGTATAAGACAGTAGGAGAAGATGTATTGTATAGAAAATGTATATGATAAAATGATATTTTTATATATACTGTTATGCAATATAGGTATAGAAGCCCTTGATATATGCGACTTTACGGGTGAGTTTCTAGCACATTTTTGACAGAAAAAAGTATTCCATATTCATCGCTCTTTTAATAAAAGTAGTGGATATGGAATACTAATATTTTAAATTATTCAAGGTTTAATTTGTTTTTCATAAAATAAACTGAGATAAAATACAATGCGATTGATATTAAAACTAATAAAATTGCTTGTGAAATAAGTATGTTGTTTAAAAATTCTAGTCCTATTTCAGCAGAAAATAAATCAGTGATATTACCATGTGTTAATAAAAATTCTCCTTTTTATTTTATAAACATATTATATGACCTTTCAACTCATTTATCTACTTTTTTAGGTACTTAACAAATCCTCCTATTTATTATTTTTTAAATAATCGTTTAAATAGTTAAGTGTCTCGTTAGGTTCAATACCTAATTTTTTCATATTCTCAACAAATTGTTCGATGTATTGTTGTTGTAATTCTTTTTTTAAGTTTGACATAACTTCACCGCCTTCTGAAATAAATCTGCCTGATGTCCTTTGTGAGTAGACAATTCCTTGTCTTTCTAGCTCGGTCATAGCTTTTTGCATTGTGTTAGGATTGACACCAGCTTCTAGTGCAAGCTCTCTAACTGACTTTAATTTTTCTTTTGGTTTTAATTCGCCTGACGCAATCTTAGCTTTAATAATATCTATGATTTGTAAATATATTGGCATATCATCATTAAATTCCCAATTCATATAACACGCCCTTTCGTTATTAATAATTGCAATACTAAATATTGCAAATTGTATTATTGCCTTAGTACAATAGTATAATAATACGCATATATATTTTTGTCAACCTGATTTTTAATTTGAGTTTTTGTGTAATGGTATAAAAATAAGCACCTATTCAACTTCTAATGTGAATAGGTGCTTATATATAATATTTTTATTTGTGCGGGCAACGAGTTAAAGTCTGTACTTACGACTGAGCAACTATCTTTATAGCCTGAAAAACTCTCAGAGTGTGTTTCGTATGATTATAAGTCGAACGCAAAACGTATAAAGGCGATTGCATTTTCTCTATTTTCGGCAGACACTACTACGCCATAACAAGGTTCGTCCATAGTGAAGTCAGTGTCTTTTTTTATCTTAGTGTCAGAAAGATTAACAGCGATAGGAATTCGTGTTCCATCTTTTTTTGTATAGTAGATAATATAATCTTTGACTTTTTCAAGCTCGCTTTCTGTAAGAATTTCTCTTAAATCTTCTAAAAATGGTTCTTCATCTGTAGAAAAATAGTCAATGTAATCGGTAGAAGCCATATATCCATCTACTGAATGAGTAGAAGCAAGGGTATAAATCTTAGTCTGGCTTACATAGCTTTCTTGGTCAAGGTCTTTTTGAATAAGTGAGTAGTTGTAATCACATACAACTCTATGCTTATTGTTATCAATACCTAAATATGTAGCAAAGTTTTGTGTGATGTAATCTGAACGGTCGTCATAACCTGTCATTTTGCCATCAACAACAATTATATTACATTCAGCAGTATAATCGTTTCTTCTGTAAGCATTAATAAATGTAGCAACAGTTACAATAACTATTACAAGGGCTAACATATAGTATTTATAATATCCAAAGATATATTCTACTTTTTGCCCAAAAGAAAGTTCCTTAAAGGAAGTTTTTTGTTCTTTTGCAGTATTTTTTTTAAACATAGCCACCTCCATCATTAAATTTAAAAATATTGTTTAAGTTTAACATAATTTTTTTCAAAAAAAAGTGCTTTTAGAAACATTTTATAATTATATGGTAAAATTTCTTTGCTTTTTTAGCATATTGCCATTATAATCATATAAGTTGGATTAATAAATATTAAGTAATGATTACGGTTAATTTAAAATATATCTATGATGTATTTGCTTGTAATCAAATAAATGGAGGAGAATATGGGATTTTTTAGCATAGATGGAAAGTTCTTTAGAGGGCTTACTAAAGCTGGTGACTTTTTCATTCTTGGAGTTTTAGGTATTGTATTTTCAATTCCTATAGTAACAATAGGTCCTACACTTACAGCAGTATATTATGTAGCATTGAAGCTTGTGCGAGATGAAGAAGGGTATGTGTTTAAGAGCTTTATCAAGGCTTGGAAAAGTAATTTTAAACAAGCATTTATTATTGAGCTTGTAATAGCTATACTTGGCATACTTTTTGCAGTAGATGTAAGAACATGTTATTTATGGATGCACGATGATGGAAGTAATGCAGCCAAACTTATAATGTTTGCTGTGTTTGGACTTATACTTGTGCTTATGGCAGTATCAATATATGTATTCCCAGTGCTTGCTAAGTTTGACAATACAGTAAAGGAAACACTTAAAAATGCTTTAGTGCTTTGTATGCACCACTTACCACAGACAATAATAATGCTTATTATAAATTGTGGGCTTATATATTTTTCAATGACATATTTTACTGCTTTTATAGTAACTATTCCTATTATTTTTTATGTTAATTCATTTATCTTATCAAGAATATTGCAGCAGTATGTTGGAAAAGAAGATAATAGTGAAGTTGTAAGTGATGATGAAAGCACAGTTGAAAGTATAGAACAGACAGAACTAGAAAATAAATAATTTAATAACTTGTGAAAGATATCAGTATTAGATAAATCATTCACACACCAGTAAAAGTACAATTGTCTATATTTATATGCCATTATCGAACAAGTATGTTCGCTACTGGTCATACAAATATAGACAATTATTCTTTTAATGGTGAATTTCATTGATTTATCTAATACCGATATCTTAGGAAGATTATTGAAATTAAAAAGAATTGGGATTTAAAAAATTAGTTGTAAAAATAAAGTGAGCTGGATAAGGATGGGTAGTTTCTTATCCAGCTATATATATCTGTACGGTTATGGAGATACAGATATCGAAAATTATATACAAAAATGGGATAACCGACAGAATGATACCTGCCAGTTATCCCCGTTGATAACAAAAATAAAATATAAAATTATAATGCGTCAATGCCACGTTCACCGGTACGGATACGAACAGCATCGCAAACATCGTAAATAAAAATCTTACCATCACCATAATTGCCTGTATTAATATTGTCAATAACAAGGTCAATAATATGTTCGGCAACGTCATCGCCAACTATAGTTTCAACTTTGACTTTTGGAAGAAGATTGCCATTTCCACCAAAATCTACACCGCTATATGATTGTTTGTGACCTTTTTGAAGACCATATCCCATAATATTTGAAATCATAAGACCATGTGCATCACAGGAATTAAGTATTTCTTTTAAGTCGTCTAGCTTTTCAGGTCGTATAATAATTTCCAACTTTTTCATAAATAAGTCCTTTCGTCTGCCAAAACAAAATGTTTTATAAAATAGCAACTGACAAAATTAATAATAATCTAAATCCTGAACTGACTTATTGTTTTTAGCAATAAAAGCAAGGATTTCTTGATAATGTAAAACTAATCTAATAAATATTATGGCTATATTTTATACTGATTAATCACTTGTTGTCAATTTATCTTGATTAGAAACAAAGAAAATAAACTCAAAACATATAAAAGGTTTTGTTGTGTAATCAAAATACTTAATATTTTAGTAGTTTTTATTTATTATTATTTTCTTTTCTTATTATTAATAGCACTTGTATCCATTCTTTCGGTTGGAATACCGTCCATATATAATTGCTTACAAGCTGTAAGCACTTGTGAGCAGTAGTATATTCCACATATTGCAACGATAGCTTGTACAATTAATGCCGCAATAGAAATATTTGACATAAATGCTATATAATGAACAAATATAAGCACACCAAATAACGCCCAAGTTACACGAAGTGAACGTGTTGTGGCAGATTTGTCTTGAAACTTAGCTTCAAGTATAAGTGCTTCTGAAAAATAATATGTAAAATATATTGTAAATATTGTTGAAAATGCAGATACTACAGTTGTCGCAGTAGAAGCAGTTTCGCCCCAGTCAATAAGGTTAGCACCTTGACAGCCAATAGAAACTAAAAGTCCAATAAATGCCATGTTACGAGATTTCTTAAACATTACGTTTCTTATTGCTAGTGGAAGTATGCCAACAATTATAAGAATATATCCAACTATATCTGAACATACATCAACTGTTGCATTGCCGATTTTGATATTAAACTGAAGAATAAGCAGTATAATACCAGCAAGAATAAGTGAAATATTTTTTTTATTCATATAATCTCCATTCTGAGCGGTAATATGTTTTTTTGGTTGTTTTCGCTCATAAACACAATAACCATATTGGATATATTTTAATGGAAATATATAAAGGGGTCAACTCAAAAACGGTATTTTAGAGAAATTTAATTTGCCAATTATTGAGATTAAATATCGGTTGTGATAAAATTATCGAAAATATATCAACTAATTATTAAACATATTGGAATAATCGGAAAAGATTATTAAGTATTAATTTAAAATTATTTTGATTTTTAATTTGGCTTAGAAAGAGGATTTACTATGCTTGAATGGGTATCACCTGCAATGCAGGACGAAAAGTGGATAACAAGTATTGTAAACAAAGCAAAAAGTATGGGAAGTGATGTATCATTTGCTAATTTATATTTGCTTCGTGATAAATACGATATACAGATAACTCAATATAGAGATTTTTTAATAAGACATTATAACGGATATTTTGGTAGGGCAGGATATACATTTCCGTTAGGAAGTGGTGATATTGACAAGGCATTACAAAAGATAGAAGCTGATGCTAAAAGAAGAAATGAAAAGCTGCAATTTACACTTCTAACAGAAGAACAAAAGGATATGTTAGAAGAATATATGCCGAATAGATTTACATTTACTTGTAATGCGGGGGACAGTGATTATATTTATTTACAAGAAGAATTAGCAAAGCTTCCGGGAAAAGCATTTCATAAAAAGAAGAACCATGTGTCAAAGTTTATGAGAACGTATCCGAATTATGAATTTTGTGAGATAGGAAAATGTAGTCTTGAAGATGCAAGTTTTGTTGAAGATGCTTGGTATAATGAACATTTGCAAAGTGAAGATACTTCTGCATTAAAGGAATATAAGGCTATCAAAGAAGCACTTGATAACTTTGACGATTTGGAGCTTATGGGCGGAATACTCTATGTAAATAATATTCCTGTTGCTATGACTATTGCTTCTAAGATTTCAGAAAATGTGTGTGATGTGCATTTTGAAAAGGCGATTGGTGAGTATGCCATAAATGGAGCTTATGCGGCTATTAATAAGATGTTTTGTGAAAGGTTGGAACAGTTTACGTTTATTAATAGGGAAGAGGATATTGGAATAGATGGGCTTAGAAAGGCGAAAATGTCATATAGACCTAAAATTATTTTGAAAAAATATAATGCGATAGAAATGTAAATTTGTGTTTTTAAATTTTGAAGATATCAGTAGTATATAAATAAACACACACCAGTAAAAGTACACTTTTTTGTATTTATATGCCACCGTCAAACAAGGGTGTTTGCTGTTGTCATACAAATTCAAAAAATTGTTCTTTTAATGGTGCATTTATTATTTATATACTACTGCTATCTTACGGGAGTTTTTATTTGCACAAATTATGAGGTGAAGGTTGTGGTTGTGTGAAATTGGTGACTGTTCTTATAGTTTGAGTAATTTGTGGAATGTGTTTATTGTTATATAAAATGTGAATTTTAAAAGGTTTTAATAAGATTGAGTGATTAAGGAGAGAGAAAGATGTTATCTAAGGTTCTTGAAAAGAGTACGTGTGCTGAGTGTCGTTTTTGTTGTTCTTTTAGAAGATGTAGTTTGTGGGAAACTCCGTTATTTCCGAAGGAAACTATGGATAGCCTTGAGAAAGAGTATAAAGGGAATAATCCTGATATGAAGTTTAATAAGAGTATGTGTGATGGATATGAGTATGGTCAAATGGAGCTTATGTATAAGTATAAGACAGATGATGAACAAGAAGAAGCTAAGTGTGAATTTTTAGGTGAAAAGGGTTGTGTGTTAAGTGATAAAGATAAGCCATTTGACTGTAAAATATGGCCATTGCGCATTATGAAAAAAGGTGAAAAAACAGTTATTGCACTAACACCAACTTGCCCAGCAATTAATAAACAGCCAATAGATGTTATGAAAAGTCTTGTACAAGATGGACTTGGTGACACAATATACGAATATTCAAAGACACATCCTTATATAGTAAAAGAATACAAGGAAGGTTTTCCTATATTGAAAGAGTATTAATTAATTCTTGTACTATTATAATAAATATCTTAATTAGTTAATAAAGTATTTTTTTTAATACTTAAAGGAAATAACTTGTAATACAAATAAATAATGTATACAATATTAAAGACAATTAAATAGTGAGAGGTTAATTTAGAGGAGATAAGATAATGAAAAAACGTTTTATCAGCGTAATACTAACTGCTTTAGTATGCGCAATGACTATACTGAGTGGTTGCTCAGGTGGTACTGACAATACATCTTCACAAGATAATACCTCAAAAGAACCAACTTACGGCGGTTCAGTTGTTGTAGGAATACAACAAGATATTGATAGTCTTGACCCACATAAGGCAACAGCGGCAGGAACTAAGGAAATACTTTTCAACATTTTTGAAGGGCTAGTAAAGCCTGATGAAAATGGTAACTTAACAAATGCAGTTGCAAGTGATTACAACATCTCAGAAGATGGACTTGTATATACTTTCACATTAAGAGCTGGTGTAAAGTTTCACAATGGAGAAACAGTTACAGCAAAAGATGTAAAGTACTCACTTGACAGAGTAGCGGGACTTTTAGACGGTTCTGCGGCATTAGTATCAACTTTCAAAACAGTAAAAAGTGTTGATATCATCGAAGACAACAAGGTTCAAGTGACAATAGGTTCACCTAACACAGAATTTATCTATAGCTTTACAGCAGCAACAGCAGCAATTATACCTTACGGAAGTGCTGATAAAGAAAACTCTGACCCTATTGGAACAGGCCCATTTAAGTTTGTATCTTATACACCACAGGAGGGAATAGTTGTTGAGAAAAATAGTGACTATTGGCAGTCAGGAGTTCCTTATCTTGATAAGGTAACATTTAAGATTGTAAATAGTGCAGAAACAGCGCTTCTCGACCTTCAAGGTGGTTCAATAGACATATATCCATATCTTACAGATACTCAAGCTACACAGCTTGCAGGACAATTTAACATATCCCATTCAGCATCAGATGTTGTACAGGCGCTTTTCCTTAACAACGATGTAGAACCATTTAACAATGAAAAAGTAAGACAAGCCGTTTGCTTTGCACTTGACAATGACGCAACTAATGGTTTTGTATCAGGCGGAAATGGTACAGTTATAAGCACAGCTATGCTTCCAACATTAAGAGATTATTACATTGACCTTAATAGTGTATATGGAACTAAGGCTGATATAGAAAAAGCAAAATCATTGCTTGCAGAAGCAGGTTATCCAAATGGTTTTGACATGACAATAACAGTTCCAGCCAATTATCAATTCCATGTAGAAACTGCGCAGGTAGTTGCAGAACAGTTAAAGGCAGTTGGAATTAATGCAGCTATTAACACAGTAGAATGGAATACATGGCTTAGTGAGTGCTACAATGGAAGAAATTATCAGTCAACAATAAGCGGTATTACTTGTGATATGACACCGGGTTATCTTCTTAACCGTTTTGTTTCTTCATCACCTAAGAATTTTATTAATTTTAATGATGAACAATACGATGAAGAATACAAAAAAGCTCAAGAAGCAACTGATTTAAAGGAAAAGGCAGGTCATTATAGTAATTTACAACATATAATTACTGAAAAAGCAGGTTCAGCCTTTATTCAAGTTACACCAATTACAGTAGCAATCAATAAAAAGCTTTCAGGCTATAAGTTCTATCCGGTATACGTTCAGGATATGAGTAGTATATATTTTACAAATTAATTTAAAATAATAAAAAGGAGGCGGTAATTTGAAATATTTAGGAAAGAAAATATTAACTCTCATTATTACATTGTTTTTAGTTTCAATTACCGTCTTTGTAACATTTCAGATTATTCCGGGTGACGTTGTAGCATCAATACTTGGAACAGAAGCTACCGAGGAAAGAGAAGCTGAAGTAAGAAAAGAATTAGGACTTGATAAGCCAGTCGTACAACGATATATTGACTGGGGTGTCGGAGTCCTAAAAGGTGACTTAGGTAAGAGTTATCGTTATTCAAAAAATATGAATGAAATGATGTCAGTATCTGAACTTATAAAAGATAAGCTTCCCGTTACACTGTGGCTGGCAGGGGTATCATTTATAATTATAATATTTGTGTCTATTCCTCTTGGCGTATTGTGGGCAGGAAGCAAAAGTAAAATACTTGATGGAATAATAGGAGTGCTAACACAAATAAGTATGGCTATTCCATCATTTTTCTTAGGTATTTTAATTACATATTTATTTGGAATAATTCTAAAAGTATTTACACCCGGAAGTTATGTAAGTTACAAAGATAATTTCGTAGGGTTTATAGGATATCTTATTTTCCCTGCTATATCAATTGCTATTCCTAAGATAGCAATGATTGCAAGGTTTCTTAGAAATTCCATGTTACAGCAAATGGATAGTGACTATGTAAGGACAGCTTACAGCAAAGGCTGTTCAAGAAAAAGAGTGCTATTTGTACATGCCCTAAAAAATGCAATGATGCCCGTTCTTACAGTGATTGGTATGGTAATAGCAGAAATCGTTGCAGGAAGTATTGTTGTTGAGCAAGTATTTGGACTTCCGGGAATAGGGCGACTGCTTATAAGCTCAATATCAACAAGAGATTTGCCTGTTGTAGAAATTTTAGTTTTATATATAGCATTTGTCGTAATATTTGTATATTTTTTAGTGGATATTTTGTATAGAGTAGTAGACCCTAGATTAAGTAATAAATAAGTAAAGGATTTTATTTATGAAGTATAATCACAATAGAAAGCTTAAATTAAATAAATATCTTATTGCAGGGCTTATTATTACAGGAATAGTAATTATTATCGGAATAATAAGTGCATTTGCAACGCCATATAGCACAACGCAAATGTCTGCTTCTGAGAAATTCGTAGCACCTTCATTAAAGCACATTATGGGAACTGATAATTTCGGACGAGATATATTTTCACGAGTTATGCAGGGGATTGGTACGACAGTTTTAATAAGCACTCTTACTATTGCATTTTCTGGAACAATTGGCATAATAATAGGTGCGTTTACAGGATATTTTGGCGGAATTATTGATGAAATTATTATGAGAATAAATGACGCACTAAACAGTTTTCCTAGTATTCTTCTAGCATTAGTAGTAATAAGTGTATTAGGAACTGGTAAGCAAAATGTAATTTTATCGTTAGGCATAGTATTTATTCCTAGCTTTGTAAGAATCGTGCGTGGAGAATTTATAAGGCTTAGAGATGCTGAATACATAAAAAATGCAAGACTTATGGGCGTTAGTTCATTGCGAATAATGTTTGTACATATATTACCTAACATAATGCCGACATTTATTGTGTCATTAACAGTAGGAATTAACAATGCCATTCTTGCTGAGTCGGGAATGAGCTATTTAGGAATAGGCGTACAACCACCAGACGCAAGTTTAGGCAAAATGCTATCTGACGCACAAGGTTATCTATTTAACGCACCCTGGTATGCACTAGCACCCGGAATAACAATAGTTATAATTGTACTTGGAGTATCTTTAATTGGAGAAGGATTGAGAAAATGATTAAGCTTGAAAACTTGTCAGTATCATTTGGCAAAACAGAAGTGGTAAAAAATGTAAATCTTGAAATTAATGATGGGCATATTCTTGGAATTGTAGGTGAGTCGGGTTCGGGGAAATCGGTTATGTCCCTTTCAATAATGGGGCTTTTGCCTACGACAGCAAATGTTTCTGGCACAATAGAGATTGACAAAGAAGTGTCAAATATCAAAGACAGCTCACATCTTAAAAAAGGTGTTCAAATGGCGATGGTATTTCAAGAGCCAATGACATCACTTAACCCAACAATGAAGATAGGAAGTCAAGTTGAAGAAATGTTAAAGCTTCACACTGACTTAGACAAGCTTGCAAGAAAAGCAAAAGTTTTAGAAAGTCTTAAAAGTGTAGGTTTAAAAGAAGCGGAAAAAGTATATAAAAGCTATCCACACGAATTGTCGGGCGGAATGAGACAGCGTGTGATGATAGCAATTGCTGTTATTTTAGAGCCAAAGCTTATAATAGCTGATGAGCCAACAACAGCGCTTGATGTAACAGTTCAAAATCAGATTATAAAGTTACTTTCTGATATTAATAAAAAGAAAAATAATAGCATGATATTTATTACACATGACCTTAATCTTGCTAGAAAGTTATGTACTGACATTGCAGTAATGAAAAATGGAATTGTAGTAGAAAAAGGAACGACACAAGATATATTTTCATCGCCAAAGCATGAATATACAAAGATGTTATTAGAAAAAGTTCCATCGAGAATTAAAGGTGTTTCGGATAATAATATTTTAGAAAATTCAGATAATAGCCATAAACAAGATGTAATATTAGAAGTTAATAATCTTGATGTATATTATAAAGAAAGAAATGCAGGAAGAATATTTTCTTCAAAAAAGAAAGTTCATGTTGTAAAAGATGTGTCATTTGATATAAGGCGAGGAGAGATATTGGGACTAGTTGGTGAAAGTGGTTGTGGAAAGACAACACTTTCTAAAGCTATTTTAGGGATAAATACGGATTACACAGGAAGCATTGTGAATAATGCAGGCAAAATATCTATGATATTTCAAGACCCGTACAGTAGCTTAAATCCTTCAAAAACTATTGGCTGGTTATTACAAGAGCCATTAAGGGCAATGCTTAAAAAAGACAAAAGTATAAGCATGACAAAAGAAGATATAAGAACGTTAGCTTATGATATGTTAAAGAAAGTTGAACTTGATGAAAAGTATTTTGACAGAAAACCATCACAGTTAAGTGGTGGTCAAAGGCAAAGAATAAGTATAGGTCAGGCACTTATTACAAAACCAGCTCTTGTAATAGCCGATGAACCAGTGTCAGCCCTTGACGTAACAATACAAGCACAGATTATGGAGCTTATGATAAAGCTTCAACAGGAAATGAGCTTGTCGTATTTATTTATTTCGCATGATATTAATGTTATCTATAAAATGAGTAATAGATTAATGGTTATGAAAGACGGAAAGATATTAGAAAAGGGCGATACACAAAAAGTTTTTGACAATCCAGTAAATGAGTATACTCAGATGTTATTAGAATAAAGGAAATATGGCATATACTTTAATGGTTTTAATTATTAAAGTATATGCCGCATTTTTATTTACACGAACAAAGAGTCAAAGTCTGAGCTTGCACAAGACCTCGATGGCTGTTGCGATAATTTGAGGAAAAATAGAAAAAATTGAAAAAAATAAAAAAAGTACTTGCATTTATATTACATATGATATATAATACATCTTGTCGTCACGAAAGAGAACAAGTACGATGATGAAATTTAAAATTGGGCTTTCGCCAAATGGTAAGGCACTGGATTCTGATTCCAGCATCTGGGGGTTCGAGTCCCTCAAGCCCAGCTTAACCCTCGCTAATTGCGAGGGTATTTTTTTGCCCTAAAATAATTAATAATTTTCTTGAAATTTTGTATGTGGCATTTTTAAATTGCTTAGATATTAAGAATATATAAATGTTAATAAAAATATAAAGTATATGCTTATATTTTGTTATCAAATAAGAATATTTTTAATTGAAATGCAAATATAAAAATTCAAAAAACAGTTGAGGTTTGACCTTTTAATGCTAGTATCATATAATTGAATTTAGAAGTTTAATAATAAATATGTAAGAAATGGAGTATGTGAAAATGATAGAATTAGGAAAAACACAGTGTTTAAATGTCGTGAAAATAACAGATTTTGGTGTGTATCTTGGAACTGAAGAAGAAAAAGTACTTCTTCCTAAAAAGGAAGTCCCAGAAGATACAGAGGTGGGTGACGCATTTACAGTATTTGTATATAGGGATTCAAGTGACCGTCTTATAGCAACTACAAGAAAGCCTAAGATAGAGCTTGGAAAGACAGCAGTACTTAAAGTATCACAGACTGGAAAAATAGGTGCGTTTCTTGACTGGGGACTTGAAAAAGACCTTTTACTTCCATTTAAAGAGCAAACAACTCATATTCAAGAAGGTGATGAGTGTCTTGTTGCATTATATATTGATAAGAGTAACCGACTTGCCGCAACTATGAGAGTATATGACTACCTTTCTTGTGATAGTCACTATGTAAAGGATAGTGCCGTAACAGGGCGAGTAATTGAAGTTAATCCAGATTATGGCGTATATATAGCAATAGATGACAAGTATTTTGGTATGGTTCCAAAATATGAAGCATTTGGTGATTTTAAGATAGGTGATATTGTATATGGTAGAGTTTCAAAGGTTAGAGATGATAAGAAGCTTTCTGTTAGCTTGAAGCAAAAGGCTTATATTCAGATGGACGAGGACTCAAGAATCGTATTTGATGAGATAAAGAAGAACGGTGGAAGTATTCCATTTACCGACAAGGCTTCACCAGATGTTATTAAGGCTTATTTTAAGATGAGTAAAAATGCGTTTAAGAGAGCAGTAGGACGACTCTTAAAAGAAGGTAAAATCGAAATTAAAGAAACAAGTATTGTTGAGAAAAAATCTTAAATGTGTGAAAGCTATAAGTATTATATAAACACACACACCAGTAAAAGTACAGCCAACAATATTTGTATGCCATTATCGAACAAGGCTATTCGCTGTTGTCATACAAATATTGTTAGCAGTTCTTTTAATGGTGCATTTAGTTTATATAATACTTATAACTTACGGGAGTTTATTGCAAAACCAAATAAGAAATTGTTATTAAATAAATAGCTTGCTGAAAGTGAGATTTTGGACTACAATATATTTTAATCGGGCGAGTGTTTTGGCTTGCTTGTATGTGTGTAAACACAAAAATAAAAAGTGCATTAGATTGCACAGAAATGAGGAATAGAATGCAGAAAGTAATTAGTACAGACAAAGCACCAAGTGCTATCGGACCTTATTCACAGGCTATTGAAATTAATGGAATGGTATATACATCAGGAGTTATCCCAGTAGACCCAGCTACAGGCGTTATTGCAGATGGTGTTGAAGCTCAGGCAGAACAGGCATTTAAGAATATTTGTAACCTTGTTGAAAGCTCTGGCGCTAAGGTTGAAAATATCGTTAAGACAACAGTATTCATTAAAGAAATGAACGACTTTGGAAAGATTAATGAAATATATAAGAAATATTTTAAAGAGCCATTTCCAGCTCGTTCATGTGTAGAAGTTGCAAGACTTCCTAAAGATGTATTACTTGAAATCGAAGCAATTGCTTATAAGTAAGATTTTATGTGTAAAAGAATTAATATATTTGCACCAATATTATTTGGATTTTACTTAATAGCATCAATATTATTTTCAAGAGTATTATTAGTAACAGGAATAAGTCTTCCACTGTGGCTTAATCTTTTGTGTAGTCAGTGTATTTTACTTATTCCGGCAATAGTTTACGTTGTTGTAATGAAGATTGATATTATAAAATGTATTCCATATAGAAAGATTAAGGTATTAGACGCAATATCCTCACTTTTTATAGGGTATTGTCTTATACCATTAATACTTTTAATAAATGTTATATCTTCTTTGTTTTCAACGAATTATCTTAATAGTTCTACAGAAGATATTGTTAAGTATCCATTTTTAATACAGCTTCTTATAATGGCAGTAATGCCTATAATTGCAGAGGAGTTTGTATTTAGGGGATTGTTTTATCATTCTTATAGAAAAAATGGAATATTAGGAGCAGCAGTACTTAGTGGTTTAGTATTTGGCGCAATTCACCTTAATATTAATCAATTTTGTTATGCTTTTGTTATGGGAATAATATTTGCGTTGATGGTTGAAGTTACAGGTTCTATGTTTTCATCAATGATTGCACATTTTGCTGTGAATTCTTATTCCATTATAATGCTTAAAATAGTTTCTTCTATGGAGAATATTTCAGTACAGACTAATATTGACACGACAGAAGTAATGGCACAGTATTCAACAACTATAGTTATTGTACAGCTTGTAATGCTTATTATTATGACAGTTATATTCCTTTCTATTGCATTTTTGTTATTTATGGCTATGGCTAAGAGAAATGGAAGATGGGAATACCTTAAGGAGAACTTAAAAAAAGGGTTTAAACCTCAAAATAACGAACATTTTATCACAATACCACTTGTTGCAACTTTAATTGCGGCGTTTGTATTTATGATAATTCAAGAAATTTAACTTATATAAAAACAATCAGCTATATTTAGGACTTCATCAAACGAATGAGTTTGTTGTTATGCAGATATAGTTGATTGTTTTTTATTTATGTAAATAACAAGCCTAAGTCTATGATGTATTTGCATAATTAATTAGGGGTGGTCACAATAATTTGGAAAATACGGTTGGCAAATTTTTAATAGTTAATTTAGTATTTGTATAAAAATAAGAAGCCCTTACAATATCGCAAGGGCTTCTATGAAAAGAAAATGAGAAAGGAAAAATGTAAAAAATCAAATTGAATAATCTATATTCTGACCAAGATAAGGGGTAACAGAAGCTTCCATTATCATCTTATTAACTCCATTACCTAAGTCTTCCATAGTGTCTAAACTATTCTTTAAAACTGCAACACTCACATCTGAAAGAACATTCTGAGTACTCATAGCCATTGACAAACCTGCTATATCCATAATCTACCTCCTTTGTGAATGTTTTTACGAAATAGATAAAAGTAAATATACTTAAATCTTGTATTTATTATAGTGCGATATTAACAAAAATGCAAGTGTAATATTTAAAAAAAGTATAAAAAAAATATAAACATTGTTTGTATTTTAATGCGTAGTAGTGAATAATATAAATGCACATTAATTGTTTTTATGTTAAAATTAAAATAGAAAAATATAGTGACGGTATAAAAATATATATGTTTTAACAACAATAAAAGTAGCAAATATAAAGGAGGTGTATTTATGAGAAACGGTGTTAAACAGTATATAGAGCTTATAGTTGGAGTATGTCTTATGTCTATTGCATACAAGAGTATATATGAGCAGGCAGGAATGGTAACAGGTGGTTTTTCTGGTATTGGTGTTATTGTAAAGGAATTAACAAGTGGTTTGTTTGAAGATGGAATACCTTTATGGGTCACTAATATTATGCTTAATATTCCACTTTTTACAGTAGCTTATATATTAATAGGAAAAAATTTTGTAAAAAGAACACTTCTAGGGGCAGTTCTTTTAACGGTATTTTTAGCAATTATTCCAGATATTAAATATATAGAAGAAACAGATTATCTTATAACTGCTGTATTCGGTGGAGTATTGTGTGGTGTTGGAATAGGCCTTGTATTGTTATCAGGTTCAGCAACAGGCGGAACAGATATGCTTGCAGTTATAATCCACAAATATATTAAAAGATATTCCGTAGTTGAAATTATGCAGTTTATTGATGGGGCTATTGTATTAGCTGGTGTTGCAGTCTTTGGACTTCGTGTAAGCCTTTATGCTGTGATTGCTATTTATATAACAACTATTGTGTCAGATAATGTAATTGAAGGACCTAAGCAAGCCAGAGCTGCATTTGTAATAACTGATAACTATGAAATTATAGCAGATTGTATAAAAGTGAAGATGGATAGGGGGGTTACACTGTTTGAGGGCAAAGGAATGTATTCTTATCAAACTAAAAAAATGTTGATGTGTGTTGTTTCAAAAAAAGAAATAAGTCAACTTAAGCAAATTTGTTCGGAAAATGATGACAAGAGTTTTATTTTAATTAGTGATGTTCGTGAAGTAATGGGTGAGGGTTTTGTACAAAATATACAGTAAAATTCAGCATATAGTAAATTTAACGAAAATCTACGGAATAATTTGGTTATTTAACATATGGTAATTAATCAAGATTTATTGTATAGTAGGTACAGTTGAAGCGTATTGCGCTACTTATATATTAGGAGGATTTTTAGAAATGGCAAGTTTATCACTTAAAAATGTTTGTAAAGTATATCCTAACGGCTTCGTAGCTGTAAAGGATTTTAATCTTGAAATTGCTGATAAGGAATTCATCATTTTCGTAGGACCATCTGGTTGTGGTAAGTCTACAACTCTTCGTATGATTGCTGGTCTTGAAGAAATAAGCTCAGGTGAATTATGGATTGGCGATAGATTAGTTAATGATGTAGAGCCTAAGGACAGAGATATCGCTATGGTATTCCAGAACTACGCTCTTTATCCACATATGACAGTATATGATAATATGGCATTTGGTCTTAAGTTAAGAAAAGTGCCAAAGGAAGATATTGATAAGGCAGTACAGGAAGCTGCTAAGATACTTGATATCGCTCACTTACTTGACCGTAAGCCAAAGGCTCTTTCAGGTGGTCAGAGACAGAGAGTTGCTATGGGACGTGCTATCGTTCGTAGTCCTAAGGTATTCCTTATGGATGAGCCTCTTTCAAACCTTGATGCTAAGTTAAGAGTTCAGATGCGTGTTGAGATTTCTAAGTTACATAAGAGATTACAGACAACAATCATTTACGTTACACATGACCAGACAGAAGCTATGACACTTGGTACAAGAATCGTAGTTCTTAAAGATGGTATCGTTCAGCAGGTAGATACTCCAAGTAATCTTTATAACACACCTAACAACATTTTCGTTGCTGGTTTCATTGGTTCACCACAGATGAATCTTGTAGATGCTAAGGTTGTTTCAAGTGGTTCACAGGTAACTCTTGAATTAAGCAATACAGTAAAGGTTACTCTTCCAAAGGAAAAGAGCGAAAAGCTTCATAGCTATGCTGGCAAGACAGTAGTAGTTGGTATTCGTCCAGAAGATATCAAGGCTGATGAAGAATTTATCGCAGCTCATCCAGAATCAACATTTGAAGCTGTTGTTAAGGTATATGAATTACTTGGTGCTGAAGTAAACCTTCATTATGATATTAATGACCAGACATGTACAGCTAAGGTTAGTCCTCGTACAACAGTTCGTCCTGGTGATACAGTTAAGTTTGCTATGGATATTGCAAGACTTCATGTGTTTGACAAGGAAACAGAACAGGTAATTACTCACTAATTTTGTTAATTAATAATTAAAAATAATAAAAAAAAGAGGAAATGTGTATAAATTACATATTTCCCCTTTTTTTTTTGTCGATTTTGCATTACAATAGTAAAAGAATTAAGTTTTTAATACTATCAATTAAGTTATATTATATATAAGCTTTATAAGATAT
>URYE01000002.1 GCA_900551945.1 uncultured Eubacterium sp.
GTGAATAATGAAAATGATAAGTTAAAGTTGGATATGCTTGATTATTTTATTAAATCTTTTTATGCAAAAGACAATTTACACCTTTTTATATTATTTAATTAATTGTAAATTATTCTCAACATATTTTTTATAATATATTCCAATTCCTACATGCCCAAAATCGTCTTTAAGCTCTATGTATCTATTGGTTAAATCCACTGATTGTATATAATTCTTACTTACAATAGCACTTTTACTACATCTTAAAAATACATCTGAATTATATCTTTCAAGAAATTGTTCACATGTAATATATGGAACTAAATATTTCTTTTTTCTTGTATTTATTAGCATTTTTCTATTATGGCTTTCTGTGTATATAATATCATCTACATTTATTGCATGATATATACCATCAATCTTAAAATATCCTTGTTTAGTAACTTTATTATGCTGATTATACATCAAAACTTCTGATATTTTTTCAAAAAGTACACTTTCTTTTATGGGCTTTTCCATAAAACTATAACAGTGCAAATTCTCATAAACATGCTTATTTGGGTCTTTTGCTGACGATAATACTATAATTGGTGTAAATCTATATTTGTCAGATTGTCTTAAGTGCTCAATAAACTTAATACCTGCAACATTATTACATGCACCAATATCCAAATCAACTATAAAAACATTAATTAATGTTTCCATTGCAATTACAATACCTTCACTTGTATTTTTAGCATGAAGCAATTCCACATTATCTAAGAGTTTGTTTGTAGTTTCTCTTATTATTCTTAAATAATTTTTTTGATTTTCCAACATTAATATCTTTTTATTCATATCAGCTACCCCTTCCTAGTACTAGCATTTTATTATGCTATATTTTATTAACAAGGTCATAGCCGTCACGCAAATATTTTACTAATTCCCCCTTAAGCTCATCATCAAAACTGTTCCATATATCATTAAGATAACTCAAATTAACTGTAAGTTCAGGCATCAGTATTGATGGAAAATAGCCTAACTTATCATACAATTCTGACAATATCTGTGCATCTGGTTCAATAACTCCATTTTCTATGTTTCTATATTTTTTTATTCCTACATTTAATTCATCCGCCATCTCGTACTGTGTTTTTCCATCTAACTTTCTAACACTTCTCCACACAGTTTCTTCATTTGCCATATTGTTGGACCTTAATTGTAAAAATGCCATTACATGATTATAATCAACTTTTTTCTCTGGCATTTTTGTATTATTTATTCTAACCCCCTGTTTTATTACCCATATTATATGTGCAAGCATATCTGCTTTTCTATCCGGACTACATTTTTTTATGAAATTATTTAGAATACTTTCTTCGTATCTGACCCCTGTAACAATATAATCAATATCAAATTTATTTTTTTGCATCATTAATAATGCTGAATATGACACAAGTTTTTTACCACGCTCTACTTTATTATAATGACTTTGAGTTATCCCCATCAATTGTCCCATTTGTTTCTGGCTGATATTGTTTATATTCCTATATTCAATAATTCTGTCAAGTAATTCAGCATACGCATCCTTCTCCATTAACCAAACACTTCTCCTGTAAAACTATATGATGTCTTAATTTTAAAGCATTTTATGTTCCCTATTTGTATGCCATTTGTGAATATTTACCATATTTTGTAATAATTTTACTTTTAAAAACAATATATTGATACTATTGATATATTGAATATAAGAATTGTTTTAATATTATTTGTATTTTTAATAATAATCAATATAAAAACAAGTAAGCTTATAATATTAACTATCGCACTTTTGTTAAAATATTTACTTGATAATATAAAAAAGACGACCATCATATTATATAAATTATAATACGATGGTCGTCTAATTCTCTGTATTATCCAATTTTCTTCTCTTTCTACGATTATTACATTATCCTTTAATAAAATTATAATTATATATACTTTGTATTTATATATTCTTATATTATTTTATTAAGCTATAATTCTAATCGATTTGTTTTTTTAGCTGTTGTCCAACTATCTTATAACTAAAGACTTCTAATTAAAAGTTCTACATACTTTTTAATTATCTAAGTAACATAATATATAGTTTCTATCAATTAATCATATTTCATATTAACTTTCAAGTTGTATATATTAATTATACTTTATTTTAATTGTTTCTTTACACAATTAAAATACTCTTTTAGTTATTCTTTGTGGTAATGTTCAATATGAATACTTTTTATTATTATCTTCTTAACTTAATTATCTTCTTAACTTAATTATCTTTTTACTTTAAAGACTTTCTATTTTATAATAGTGTTAAGATTATTATTAATAATTTAAGTACTACCACTTCATATTGATTAGTTTAAATTACTATTTCCAATGGACTGTACCTCCTATATTCTATTTTTTTATTTGTATTTCTTTTGTTGACTATATATTAACACCTGCATATGAATTTGTCAACTTATTTTTAAAATATTTTTTATTTTTCTTTCTTTTTTAGTATATCATTTTATTTTTCTGTTTTTATTTTACTTAACTTATATTTGCGTATACAATATACTTATATAAATTAAATACATTTCTTACTTATAATCTATAACTACAAGTAACAAGTTCTAAGAATTTCTCAAGTTATCTCAACAATCACTAAGTTCTTGTATAAGTATATACTTTAACTCATTGTTTGCATAAAAAAATACCCCACTTCTCTTAATAAAAGTGGGGCTTTGTTTTATAGTGATAAATTTACTTTATGCCTGTTACTTTATATCCTGCATTTGTTACGACTTCTTTAAGTTGCTTATCTGTTACTGTATCATCTACAGTTACTACTGCATTTTTATTTTCAAGGCTTACTGTTACGTTATTTACGCCATCTACTGCGTTAAGTGCCTTTTCAACTGTTCCTGTACAATGTGAACACATCATTCCCTCAATACTTATTGTTTTTACTATTCCATTTTCTGACATATTATCTTTCCTTTCTTTGTTTGAACTTGAAACATTCTTTTGTTCATCTAAAATTTCATTATTAGGGTTTTCACTATAATTTTCGCCCTTATTAAGCTTTAATCTTTTAAGTCTTAAGGCATTGCACACAACACATACACTACTAAGACTCATTGCTGCCGCACCAAACATTGGATTTAACTTTATTCCCCAGATTGGATATAACACACCTGCGGCAAGTGGTATTCCAATTGAATTATAAAAGAAAGCCCAGAAAAGATTTTCTTTTATATTTCTTATAACTGCTTTACTAAGCTTAATTACACCAACTGCATCCATTAAGTCATTTTTTACAAGAACAACATCAGCACTTTCAATTGCTATATCTGTTCCTGCGCCAATAGCAATTCCCACATCAGCAGACATAAGGGCTGGTGCGTCATTTACACCATCACCAATCATAGCTACCTTTTTGCCTTCACTTTTAAGCTGTGATATCTTTGCCTCTTTTTGTGTTGGAAGAACTCCTGCTATAACTTCGTCTATTCCAACTTCTTTTCTTATTGCTTCTGCTGTTACTTGATTATCACCCGTAAGCATTATTACATGAATACCATACTTTTTAAATTCTGAAATAGCCTTTGCACTTGTTGGCTTTACTACGTCAGCTAC
Source organism: uncultured Eubacterium sp. (assembly GCA_900551945.1). Taxonomy (GTDB): domain Bacteria; phylum Bacillota; class Clostridia; order Lachnospirales; family Lachnospiraceae; genus Lachnospira. The sequence continues at coordinate 3,616 of URYE01000002.1, forward strand.
GCTTATTATTCCAATTACTCTATTACTATCTGCAAATATTAACGGAGTATTTCCCTTTTTTGAAAGCTCGTCTATTTTATTTGAAATATTTTCATCAAAAATAATGCCTGAACTTTTCATAAGCTTCATATTACCAGCATAGTAAGTTGTTCCATCAAGTACTCCCGATATACCCATACCAAATATTGTTTTAAAATCTTTTACAGCTTTGGCACTTATATTTTCGCTATCACATTTTTTAATAACTGCTTCTGCAAGTGGGTGTTCACTTGCCTTTTCTAAGGAAACGGCTATTTCTAAAAGTTTCTTTTCTTCTATATTATAAGGAATTACTTGTGTAACCTGTGGCTGTCCCTTTGTTATTGTTCCTGTCTTATCTAATACTACTGTATCTATAAGATGTGCAGCTTCAAGAGCTTCACCTGTCTTTATTAATATTCCATTTTCAGCACCTTTTCCAGTTCCTACCATTATAGCAACTGGTGTAGCAAGCCCTAATGCACATGGGCAAGATATTACAAGTACTGCGATTGCATTAGATAAAGCAAACTCTGTTCCTGCTCCTGCTATAAGCCATACAATTCCCGTTATTAATGCAATTGCCATAACACATGGAACAAACACACCTGCAATTTTATCTGCCATCTTAGCAATTGGAGCTTTACTTGATGAAGCTGCTTCAACTAACTTTATAATCTGTGCTATAGTTGTATCATCACCTACTTTTACGGCTTTAGCTTTAACAAAGCCACCTTTATTAATAGAAGCTGATACTATATTATCTCCTTTTTTCTTTGCAACAGGCATACTCTCACCAGTAATTGCCGCTTCATCAAAAGAAGCCTCGCCTTCAATAACTACTCCATCAACACCTACTGCTTCGCCTGATTTTATTATATAAATATCACCTACTACAACATCAGAAATGCCAATATTTTTTTCAACACCATCTCTTATTACAGTAACTGTCTTTGGCGCAAGGTTCATAAGCTTTGTTATTGCTTCGCTTGTCTTTCCCTTTGACCTACTTTCAAGGTATTTTCCGATTGTTATTAATGTAAGTATTGTTCCTGCTGACTCAAAATATAAATCGTGCATATACTTAGTTACAAGTTCCATGTTACCATGACCATAACCGTATCCAATTCTATAAATCGCAAATATACCATAGACTATTGCTGCACCTGCACCAACTGCAATAAGACTATCCATATTCGGACTTAAATTTTTAAGGGTTTTAAAACCATTTGTAAAATATTTCTTATTAGCTGCTACAATTGGCAATAACAATAAGAACTGTGTAAATGCAAATGTTATCGCATTACTACTTCCATGAAGAAAGTTTTTAGTTATATATGGCATATCTATACCAAGCCACATATATACCATGTGTCCCATTGACACATACATAAGTGGTATCCAAAATGCTATTGAAAAAATAAGTCTTTTTTTCATTTGTTTTGCATTTTCATTTGCTATATCGGCAGGTGATTGTTGATTTTTGGAAGCTGTATTTTCTTTGTTTGCCCTTGTAGCTCCATATCCAGCCTTTTTAACCGCTTGTATAATTGCATCTGCATTTGTTGTATTTTCATCATAATCTACAACCATACTATTTGTTAAAAGATTAACATCCGCCTTATTAACACCAGCCACCTTTGACACACTTTTTTGAACGTGTGATGAGCAAGCTGAACAAGACATTCCTGTCACATTAAACTTTTCATTCATTATATGTGTTTTCCTTTCCTATACTCTCTTAGCAATAAATTAATTAAATACTCATAATTATTTTTACAATAAATATGTGTAACTTTGTTAATAATTCAATACATAATTATATCTAATATTATTAACTAATATTTTTTAAGTTATTTTTATTTTACTTCATTAATTTTTTTAATAACTCGCAAAGCTCGTCTACGGCTTCTTCATTGTCATTTTTTATATCTTCTACTACACAACTTTTGATATGTCTTGATAAAAGCTCCTTATTAAAGCTATTAAGTGCTGCTTGTACTGCCATTACTTGTGTTAATATATCTACACAATACCTATCTTCATCAAGCATTGTACTAATACCTCTTATCTGCCCTTCTATCTTTTTTAATCTTATGTTTAATTTTTTCTTTTCTTCTTCTTGTCTATGCTTATGTTTTATATCTTTTTGTTTACCACATGTACATTCCATATAACTCTTCCTTTCGTTGTTATCAATACCCCCTAGGGGTATATAAAATATTACATTATAAAAATATAATTGTCAAGCATTAATATTTTATATGATAAAATGTATCATCATACATATATCTTTACTTATTGACTTATAACAACTATAAAAAACACTATCCACAAGTTTATCAAATTATCACAACATTTGCTAAGTTCTTGTGCAAGTACAGACTTTGGTTCGTTTTTAGCATAAATACAAGTAGGAAATTTACTTATATTATTAGCAGTTCAACCTTATTAAGACGAAATAACAACCCCAACTTTTATATGTGCATTTTGCACAATTTTAAAGTAATTTTAGTTTTTTATTTGACATTTTCAGCACTGTCATATATAATACATCTTAGTTGGTTTGTTAATGATGTATATGTTTTTTAGTAGCCATAATATATACATATACATCATACAACTATTTTTCATTTTTCCTAAATATATTACAAAATACGAGCGGTCATTATTAAATCAACGACCGCTCGTATTTTATAAAGTATTATATTAAAGTTTTTATTGTAATTAAGACTTAAAATTAACTATGCAACATACACTTAGTCAAGATTAAGAAAGTCTTTTCTATACTCTACATTGAAAAACTCGGCAAGCTTTACCATATCTTCGTCTTTAATTGTATTCTTTCTTTCAAATCCTGCTGTAAGCATATATATTTGTGCTGCTTTTTCTACTGTTTCTATAAGTCCAAAAGTTTCATCTAGTGTCTTTCCTGCACCATATATGCCGTGCATTGCCCAGATTACAAGTCTAAATTCTTTCATTTTCTTAGCTGTTGCTTCGCCAATTTCATTTGTACCACAGAGCATCCAAGGAAGTACTCCAACTCCATCAGGAAATACTACGATACACTCTGTACACATTTCCCATAAAGTATGTGTAAATTTCTTCTCATCAAGTTCATGTACATAATTCATTGCAAGAGTATTTGTTGGATGTGAATGGATTACAACTCTATTTTCTTTGTCTACTGAAAGTCTTGACATATGGCTCATAAGATGTGATGGAAGTTCACTTGTAAATTTACCACCATCTTTATAACCCCATAATAACTCGGCTGTTGTGCCATCTTTTGCTATTCTTATAATTCCAAGATTATTTTCTGGGTCTTTTTCTACATTTTTAAAATACTTGCCTGTACCTGTTACAATAAATATTTTTCCTATAAGCGGCTCTGCTTGAAATCCTGTTGGAATTTCTCTTATAACATTGTTAAGGTCAAGGTATTCGCCAACTTCTTTTTCATCAAGCATATAGCTTATATTTCCACCGTTTCTCTCGTCCCAACCTAAACGATACATATTTGCTGTTGTATCACACATTTCTTTTACAAATGGTGCTGTTAATATATCCTTCATTATCTTTCCTCCAAAACTTCTTTTTCGTATTTTTTAACTTCACTTATATAATCATTCTTAACATTTTCTCTTGACAAGTACTCCTGCCATACATCGCCAAATGGCATTACCTTTAGGTCTTCTTGTGCTACCATAAGCTCTGTAAACTGACTGTTATCTTGAAGCTGCTTTAATGTAGCCGGCTCTAAAAGTGCATATAAGAGAGCTTTTTGAACACTTCTCATTCCTGTTATCCAAGCTGATATTCTATTAATTGAAGCATCAAAATAATCTGTTGCAATAAATACCTTGTCAAGTGCATCTGCTCTTACTATTTCTTTTGCAATCTCTTTTGTTTCATCGTCAAATAACACTACATGGTCGCTGTCCCATCTTACAGGTCTTGTTATATGAAGTGCTAAGTGGTCATTAAATAAAAGCATTGACGAAATCTTATCTGATACAACTTCTGTTGGATGATAATGACCGTTGTCCATAAGCGGTGTAATACCTTTATTAGCTACATAGTTCATACAAAATTCAGCAGAACCTACTGTATAAGACTCAACGCCAATTCCAAATACCTTTGACTCAAGGCATACATAAACCTTGCTCTTATCGTATGGAACTGAGAGTATCTCATCAAGAGATTCCTTAAATCTTCTTCTTGGACCTAATCTATCAGCAGGAATATCTTTATATCCATCAGGTATCCATATATTCATAACACAAGGAACTCCTGTACTTTCAGCAAAATACTGCGATATTTCAATACATCTTTTACCATGCTCAATCCAAAACTTTCTTACATTTTCATCTGGTGAAGATAGTGTAAGACCATTTTTTACCATAGGGTGCGAAAAATATGTAGGATTAAAATCTATTCCCATATTGTGCTTTTTAGCAAACTCTACCCACTTTTCAAAGTGTTTTGGCTTTATTGTATCTCTGTCTGAACCATCGTCAATAACTGCATAACTTGCATGAAGATTTAACTTTTTCTTTCCCGGAACTAAACTTATTACTTTTTCCATATCCTGCATAAGCTGTTCTGGTGTAGTTGCTTTTCCCGGATAATTACCAGTAGTTTGTATTCCGCCTGAAAGACTTTCTCTACTGTCAAAGCCTATAACATCATCACCTTGCCAACAGTGCATTGATATAGGAATATTTTTTAACTTTTCAATTGCTAATTCTGTATCAACGCCTATAGCTTTATACATTTCTTTTGCTGTTTCGTATCTTGAACTATTCATTTACCATTCCTCCAATTTTAATTAATATCATATTTAAAAAATACTATTTTTACTATATCAAATATATAAATAACTTATTTGGTTTGTGATTCGTATTCTTTAATTTCAAATGAATTTCTTACACATTCTCTTGCACTAATTAAATTATCAAAAACTTTATCAGCCATCATCTGAGCCATAATATTTCCTATTGCTGTGGCTTCTGTAGGGCCTGCAACAACTTGCTTTCCTACAGCATTTGCTGTTAATTGATTAAGATAACCTGCATTAGCACCACCACCTATTACATTAATCTTGTCAAATGTAATATTAAGAATATCTTCTATTTCTTTAACTGTATTTTTATAACTTTCGGCAAGACTCTTATATACAACAGTAGCTATTTCACCTACACTTTCTGGAACTTTACTATTATTTTTCTTACAGTAAGCTTTAATTGCTTCAATCATACTTTCAGGTGCTAAGAAGCTCTCATCATTTACATCTATTCTTGATGGGAAACTGTGACACTCACTTGCCATATCACAAAGTTGTGCAAATGAATACTTGTCATTATATTCATGTCGAACTGATTGAATTATCCAAAGTCCCATTATATTTTTAAGATATCTAAATCTGTAATCTATACCACCTTCATTTGTAAAATTACAACTTCTACTATTGTCATCACATTTTGCTTCTTTAAGTTCCGTTCCCATTAAAGACCAAGTTCCTGAACTTATGTATAAACCATTTTCCTTAGTATTAGGCATTGCCATAACGGCTGACGCTGTATCGTGGCTTGCACACATTATCACCTTTGTATTAAAACCAACTTCACTTTGTATGTCTTTAGTAAGCTCTCCTAGTTCTGTCTTTGGTGTACTAAGCTTTAAAAATATATCTTTTGGGTATCCTAACTTTTCTATCAATTCATAATCCCACTGTTTTGTTATAGGACTTACTAGCTGAGTTGATGTTGCATTTGTATACTCAGAAGCCTTTTTTCCCGTTAATAAGAATTGAAAATAATCAGGAAGCATAAGAAATGTCTTTGCTTTGTTCAACTTATCTGGATTGTTATATTTATCTGCCATAAGCTGATAAATTGTGTTAAATTTTTGCTTTTGTATGCCAGTTCTTGCATACAGACTATTTCCATCTATAATTTTATATACTTCATTTTCTATTGTTTCAGTTCTATTATCTCTATAGCCATAAACATCGCCTATTACGTTATCATTTTCATCAAGTAAAACGTAATCTACTGCCCAAGTATCTATTGACATACTTTTGGGAACTTTGCCTATTTTTTGACATTCTTTCATACCTTGAAGTATTTCTTTAAAAAGTCTTTTTGTATCCCAAAGCTTCTTACCATCTTTACTTGTCATTCCATTTTCAAAACGATATACTTCTTCAAGTTCAATTTTGCCATTATTCATACTTGCTAATATATGACGACCACTTGATGCTCCTATATCTATTGCAAGATAGTATGTATTTTCCATACTAATACCTCACTCTTTCTTTAAAAATATATACTTAATCTAAATGAAATACTTTCTTTAAGTCATCACATACAGGACTATTATCTTCATGTACTTCCATAAGAGGAGCCATATAATCCCACCACTTTCTATTAATCTTTGTATCTGCTGACTTTGCCCAAAGTTCTTCACTTTCAATCTCAATATATCCATATAAAATATTAGTTTCTTCATCCAAAAAAATTGAATAATTATGACCACCATACTGATGTATCATTTCTTTCATTTCATACCAAAGTTCATTATGTCTTTTTTCATATTCTTTGGCACAACCTTCGTGAAGATACATTTTAAATGCTTTCTTAATCATAAATTAATGCCTCCGCTAATGCTAATATTGTAAGCGATTGACCATAAGCCATCGGTGCAATAAGAATATTTTTATAGTGGTCTGCATCATAACCCATACCCGTTCCACCTGATACATTTAATACTGTTCCGTCTGTATCAATATTTTTTAATATTGCATTAACTGCCTTTCTTGCTACTTCAAGATATGTGTCGTCTAATATTCCTAAACGTATTCCTTTTAATATACCTGCCGTAATTGCAGCACTTCCTGACACTTCTTCATAACTTGTAGGGTCAGTAAGCACTGTATGCCACAAACCACTCTTGCTTTGAAGATTTTTTAATGCTTCTGCTTGTGCTTTATATGTATCAATAATAAATTCTTTAACGCCTGCGTTCATTGTACCTTTAAACATATCAATATAATCAAGAATACCTAATGTAAACCAGCTATTACCACGACACCAGAATATTCCACCAAAGTTATTCATTTCATTAAATGTCCAACCATGATAAAACAGTCCTGTTTTATTGTCATACAAATACTTAATGTGCATAAGTACTTGATGTATTGACTCATCTACCCAGTCTTTTCTGTTGTATTTTTGTCCCATTTTATTTAAGAATAATACTGTCATAAAAATAGTATCAATCCACATCTCATTTTCATTTAATCTTACACCTTGTCTGTCACCATTGGCACTTGTAACATGCTGAAAACCTCTTTCTTTAGTTCTTGGAAGACAATTCATAAGCCAATCTGCCCACTTAAGACAAAGCTTTTCAAACTCAGGGTCTTTATAATATTCATTTAATTCAACTAATGTAAGAAGCGGTGTTGTTGTATTGATATTTTTTGATGGAAGTCCTTGTTCAATATTATCTTTAAACCACTTGTATAAAAAATCATTATATGTATTGCTATTTTCATACTGCATTATTTTTAAAAGTCCGTAAAGCCCTACCCCCTGTGGCCAATCCCACTCTTGTATACCAAAATCTCTTTTAAAGAACCCGATTGCTTCGCCACCCTTTGCAAGCTCATCATTGTTTTCTGGTTCTCCTAACTTCATAAGTTTATCTATTACTAAATTCAATTTTTCTTGTACTTCTTTTTTGTCAATTTTTTTTGTACTCATATTTTTATTTCCTTTCCTAAAATTATTACTTAATTATTTGTTATACGAATTATAACATTGAACATATTTTCATTTCTAATCTAATATTGCTAATGTTCGTTTTTTTTCAAACAATATTGCACCAGTTTTGTATAATAATGTCGGATAACGATATGCTATATTATCTGTTATCCGACATTATAATCGTCTATCTATCCTAAAAGTCCAAGAATACTTGGAAGCCACAAACTAAATTGTGGTATAAATGTTACAAGAAGAAGTGCTAATATAATTGCACCAAAGAATGGTAAAAGCTTTTTAATAACTTCTTCAACCTGTAAATGTGAAATACTACAACCTACAAATAATACGCTTCCTACAGGTGGTGTAATTGTACCTATTGAAAGGTTCATTACCATCATTACACCAAAGTGTATTGGGTCCATACCAAGACTTTTTATTACTGGTAAGAATATAGGTGTAAATATTAATAATGCTGGTGCCATATCCATAAATGTTCCAACTATTAATAAGATTACATTTATAATAAGAAGAATTACAATCTTATTGCTTGATACTCCTAATAATGCTTTACTGATTGCCTGTGGAAGGCCTGTAAATGACAATACAAATGAAAGCACTGAAGAAGCACCAATTATAAGCATAACTATCGCTGTCATAACAGCAGTTTCTTTTAAAATATCAGGAATTTCTTTAAGGCTGATACTCTTATAGATAAATACTGATAAAATAAAAGCATATACAACTGCAACACCAGAAGCTTCTGTTGGTGTAAAATATCCTGATAATATACCACCAATAATAATTACGATTAAGAATAAACTAGGAATTGCTTCCCATATTGTCTTTAATACAACACTTGATGTAAGCCTATCTCTTTTAATTACATATCCATGCTTTTTACCATAGACAAATGCAACTATCATACAAAACAAAGCCCATAATAATCCAGGTATCCAACCTGCCATTAATAATGCTGCAACTGAAACACCACCACTTGCTGCTGAATATACGATAAATGAAGCTGTTGGTGGAATTAACTGTCCTACAGGAGCTGAAGCTACATTAACTGCCGCTGAAAATGCTCTGTCATAACCTTGTTCTTCTTCAAGTGGCTGCATTACACCACCAATAGCTGTAGCAGCGGCAATACCTGAGCCTGAAATAGAACCAAACATTGCGTTACCTGCTATATTAGTCATTGCAAGTGAACCAGGTACTTTTCCTAATACAAGCATTGCAAGATTAATAAGTCGTTTAGCGATACCACCACTACTCATTAACAAACCTGCAAGAATAAAGAATGGAACAGCAAGAAGTGTAAAACTATCAATACCAGTTACCATCTTTTGAGCTGATATAAATACACCAAAGTGTGGTGTAAGAAACATAATCAATGTAACAAGTGAAGCCGATATAATACTAAATGATACCGGAACACTGAATGCTAGTAATAAAAAGAATACTATTACCAGAACTATCGCTGCCTGAATTTCCATATTTCCTCCTTCTGTGAATATGTAAATACACTATATCTTAAAATTTTTAAGTGACTTCAAATTTTTTAATCAAGTTTAATGTTTTAAGCATTTTTAATTTCTTTTATATGGTCTACTATTTTAATAACACCATAAATAACCATTAATATTCCACTTATAGGAACGCATACATAGTATATCTGCATTGGTATTTGCATAGCTGGTGATAACTGTCCTGCAGCATTGCTTGTTGCCATAATTCCACCAACAATCATTACAGATACACTTAATGTAAGAATTAAAATATCAATTACAATCTTTAATATCTTTTCATTTTTAGGTTGAAAATTCTTTACAAGTATATTAATTGACAAATGGCTGTCTTTTCCATACGCATAAGGAACACCCATCATAGTAAGCCATATCAACATATATCTTAATAATTCTTCTGTATACTTACTTGGATTATGTAATACAAATCTTGTTATAACCTGCCAGCAACAGCCGAGTACCATTCCTGCCACAAGCACCTCTAAAATAATCTCTACTATCTTATTCAAATATTTCATATCTGACCTCTTTTCAATGAGCTATTAAATAATTATCAGTCTGCATATTTTTGTATATCATCATACAATTTCTTGTAAGCTTCTCCCCTGTTACAAAATTCTTCATGTATTGGCTGAACTGCTTGTATAAAAGGAGTCTTATCAATATCTTTGTATACATGAACGCCTTTACTTTCAGCTTCTTGAATTGCCTCGTCCATCATTCCGTTGTAAAGACTCTTAAAGTTTTCGTTAGTTTTTTCTAATGCTGTAATAAGGCTCTGTCTTTGTTTTTCAGACATTTTATTCCATGTCTTTGTACTTACAATAAATATATCTGGTGAAAATTGATGTTCTGTGTATGTATATGACTTTACTAAATCTTCGTGACCGTCTACTGTAAGTGCAAGTTCTGTATTTTCTGCGCCATCTACAACACCTTGTTGTAATGAAGCATAAGTTTCTGATGCCGCCATAGGAACAGGTGTACCGCCCATTTTTTCAATCATATCCATTGATGTTGTACTAGGCATTGAACGGATTTTCTTGCCGTTAAGTACTGAGGTATCTGTTACTGCTATATCATCTTTAAGATAAAAATTTCTTGCCCCATTAGCATAATATCCAACAGCTATATAACCATCATCTGCTGTGTCATTAAAAAGTTCTTTTACTGCTTCACTTTTTTCCATTGCGTTATAGTAATGGTCTTGATTTTTGAAAAGGTAAGGAATTGCAAATATTGCATATCTGTCATCAAACTGACCTAATGTATTTGAACTTACTTTTGCCATATCAATAATTCCTGCTTTAATCATTTCTATTTCTTCTTTTTCAGTTCCAAGTACACCACTTGCAAATATTTTTATATCAACTGTATCATCTTCTTCTGATACATAATCCGCTACTTTTGCAATCGAGTCTGCTATTTTAGAACCTGCCGACTGATTATGTGCGAATTGTAATACCAGTTTATCAGAAGCATTAATTCCTTTAACCTTTACAAACGTAACTGTCACAATAATTAAACTTACAACTACTGCTACAATACCCACTATTTTTTTGTAAGATTTCATATTCTTCTCCTTTCAACTTTATCACTAAATTATAAGCATTTTTGTTCACTTTTTTTGACATATACATTTAAAATAAAACTCTTAATAATTCAGTAACTATATACTCTTACTTTATTTTTCTAATTAAACTACAGAAAAACCCACAAAAACTATAGAAATTCGCGCCAATTTCAAGGCTTTTTTATTTACGCCTTTGTTATTTGTTAATTGGATTATATCATTGCCCTATATCCTTTTCTTGAACTATATTGCTTTTATAAGTTGATTTTTTTAAAATATTGCGCTAAAATTTTAACAAACCTATTATTGTATTGGGGGTATTATGGAAAATAAAGTAACATTTTTTGGAAAAGCCGATGGAATATCTGTGGAACACATGATACGTTTTGGAAAGTTTGATATGAATGTAAAACACTTTCACAATCAATATGAAATATTTTATATTATTGAAGGCGAAAGACAATTCTTTTTTAATAACAAAAGTTATAATGCTTTTGCTGGTGACTTAACAATTATTGATACTAATTTAGTACATACAACTTGCTCTGTTTCTTCTGATGACAAGGGCTATAATCGTGTTATATTGTATATTGACTATAAAAAAATGTGTGAATATGATAAAAAATATCCTGGACTTAACTTTGTTGATTTTTTTCATCAAAATTATGGAATATATCACCTTGATGAAGAACAACGAATTGCATTTCTTAACCTTTACAGAGACTTAAGACATGAACTTTCTAAAAAAGATGCTGGCTACAAAGCTCGTATGGAAATAACTGTACTATACTGGCTATACAAATTATTATCAATAAAAAAAGAAAAACTTTCTGTTCAACCAGTACTTAATACTACAAAAGACACTATTGCTTCTAATGTATGTGCTTTTCTTGAACATAATTATATGAAAAACTTATCTTTAGATGAGATATCAGAAGAACTATACTTAAGTAAATATTATCTTTGCCGTATCTTTAAAGAATACACTGGCTTTACAATTACAGAATATATTAATACTTATCGAATTAAAAAGGCTACTCAACTTCTTGAAAATTCTAACGAAAGTATTTCTAGTATTTCTGTAATACTCGGTTTTGAAAGTGTATCATATTTTGAACGTGTATTTAAAAAAATTATGAATGTAACACCTTTAAAATACAAAAAAACTCATCAATCTGTAACACTAGAACATGAAGAATTAAATACAATTGATGACTCTGAATATTTAAAAAGATAATCATTTTATTAAGTAAATTTCTTATATCTTCATTTATTACTCTACACAATAAAAGTTTAGAATTTACTTTATATTATTATCAAAATAATAAAAATTATAAAACAACCTAAGGTAATTACAGAAATTAAGGAGTAGCATATGGAAAATAAAACTAATAATAAATTAACTTTCTTTGGAAAAATACCTGGTATTTCTGTAGAACAGCTTATACGATACGGCAAATTTGATATGAAAGTTAAGCATTTTCACAATCAATATGAAATATTTTATATCGTTGAAGGTGAACGCCAATTCTTTTTTGATAATAAAAGCTATAATGCTTTTGCTGGTGATATTGCAATAATTGACACTAACCTTGTACATACAACACGCTCAATTGCCGCTGATGATACAGGTTATAACAGAGTTATATTATATATTGACTATGAAAAAATGTGTGAATACGATAATAAATATCCAGAACTTAAGCTTGTAGAATTTTTCCATCAAAATTATGGCGTATATCATCTTGATGAAGACCAACGAGCTTTCTTTTTAAATCTATATCGAGATTTGCGACATGAACTTACAGATAAAACTTATGGATATAAGACAAGAGCTGAGATTGATTTATTGCACTGGCTTTGCAAATTTACACAAATAAAAAAAGAAAAACTCCTTGTAGAAGCTTCTACTGACAGACCTAAAGAAATAGCTGCCGCCGCTGTAGCTTCATATCTTGAAAAAAACTATATGAATAATATATGCCTTGATGAGCTATCAGACGAACTATTTTTAAGTAAATATTATCTATGTCGTATTTTTAAAGAATATTCAGGTTTTACAATTACAGAGTATATTAATATATTTCGTATTAAAAAGGCTGCACAAATGCTTGAAAACTCCTCAGCTAGTATATCAGAAGTAGCTAGTGCATTAGGTTATGATAGTGTTACTTATTTTGAAAGAGTCTTTAAAAAGTTTATGAATGTAACGCCTCTTAAATACAAAAAAACTCATCAGACTATTACATTTGGTCATGAAGAACTTGAAATGAACACTCTTGATGACTCTAATTATCTTAAGCATTAGTAAAATATTGAATATTACAGTTGTTAAAGTTTCATACAAGCACTAACTTTAATAAATAAATTAAAAATCAACTATAATTTTAATTATCAAAACTATTTAAACTTCTAATAATACAAAAAGTTACCAACTTTTATTGCTTAAAATAATAAAAATAAAAGTTGATAACTTTTTGATATTGTTTTTATTTTGTCATACCCAATACAACAAATTATTCTTTATCATCAGGTAAGAAAAGATATTTTCTTGTAGCTAAAAGTGCCACTATACATCCAACGCCTGCTATCATATTAACTATTGAAGAATGTGATATAACTACTTGTCTTGCGATTGCAAATAATAAAACTTCCACAATAGTTGCCGCAGAATGTTTACACAACATCTTTATTAACTCGACACCAACAGCAAGACTCATTGCATTTTCCATAAAATATGTAAAAACATCTTCATTTGAAAGCATAAAATCAATATCAAATACATTAACAACAAGCTTTCCAGATAAGAACACTATTACAACTATAAGTAGTAATGAAATAAACATCTCAAGATAATATGAAAAATTATAAAGCTTTGATAATATTTTCTTACTTACATCTTTCATTAATCAACTCCATTTCTGCACATACTTCTCATAAGCTAAAAAATTATGCTATATGTGCTTAACACAATTATTTTATAAGAAAATCATATCATACTTCTTTTTACAATTCTATGGAAAATTTTATCTAATATATTTTATTTGTTACTTAACTTTTATGTTGCATTTCCTGCAAACTGTGTCATATACAAATCGTAATACTTTCCTTTTTTAGATAACAGCTCAATATGATTACCTTTTTCTATTATCTTTCCATTGTCAAGCACAACTATAAGGTCTGCATCTTGTATAGTTGATAGTCTATGCGCAATTATAAGACTTGTTCTATTTTTCATAAGCTTAGTCATTGCATCTTGAATGTGCTTTTCTGTTCTTGTATCTACACTTGACGTTGCCTCATCTAATATAAGTATCTTAGGACTAGCAAGAACTGCCCTTCCTATAGATAATAACTGTCTTTGTCCTTGAGAAATATTATGACCTCCCTCAGATAGCACAGTGTCATATCCGTCTTTCATTTGCATAATCATATTGTGGCAATTACTAAGTTTAGCTGCATTAATAACTTCTTCATCATCTGCATTTTCATTTGAATACTTTAAGTTATTTTTAATTGTATCTGAAAAAAGTACAGTATCTTGTAATACAATTGCTGTGTTCTTTCTTAAATTTTCACAGTCAATATCTTTTATATTAACACCATCAATCTTAATACTTCCACTGTCTATATCATAAAATCTCATAAGCAAATTAACAACTGTAGTCTTACCACTACCCGTTGCTCCAACTAGAGCTACTTTATGACCTGCTGGTACTTCTAAGTTAAAATCAGATAAAACGGTTTTGCCTTTTATATATGAAAAATTAACGTGTTCAAAGCTAATTATTCCTTGTAAACTGTCCATATTATTACTTCCACTTTTATCCTCTGACTTTACATCAATAATATCAAACACTCTTTCAGCACTTGCTATTGCCGTTTGAATTTGACCATAAATCTGTGCAATCTCATCAATAGGTCTTCCAAATTGTTTCGCATACACAATAAATGCAGAAATAACACCTATTGATATCATATTATTAATAGCAAAAAAACCACCAAAAGCTGCAATAATTACAAAACCTATATTATTAATCACATTCATTACAGGCCCCATAGAACCCCCAAGAATTTCAGCAATTATTCCTGTTTTTGTAAGCTCATCACTTGTTTCATTAAATGTCTTTTTAACTTCATTTTGGTGATTGTAGGCAACAACTGTTTTATAACCTGTTACCATTTCTTCTACTGTACCATTAAGATTGCCTAGTATAACTTGTCTTTTTGTATAAAATTTTCTCATTGCCCCCGAAAGATATTTTGTAGCCAATATTGTAAGTATTACTGTAAAACACGAAAGAAGTGCTAATTGCCAACAGTACCATATCATAATAAGAACTGTTCCTATTATTGTAAGAACTCCAGATACTAACGAACTAAGTGACTGTGATATTGTATTAGATATATTTTCAACATCATTAGTCATTCTACTCATTATATCACCATGCGAATGATTATCTATGTATTGAATAGGAAGCTCTACTATTTTTTCAAATAAATCATTTCTCATTTTCTTAACAATTCTTTGACTTAATTTGGCACTTATAAGTGATTGGAAAAAGTTACAGATACTATTTATTAAGTAAACTATTATCATAATTAAAAGTATAAATGGCAATTGCTCAAATCTTTTAGAAGCTATAGTATCAATAGCATTACTTTGTAAACTCGGTGCTATTACTGAACACACAACAACTATGATAACTGCACTTATAAGCCCCAAAAGCATTAACTTTTCACTACTAAAATACTTACATAGTCTTATCATAGTCTTTTTACCATTCTTTGGTTTTTCAACTTGTTGTCTTGACCTCGGACCTCGCATACCTGGCATTTTAAAATTGTCTTTTGCCTGTTTATTATTCTCCATAAGAAACATCACCACCCATCTTAAGCTGCGAATTATAGATATCTTGATATATAGCACTTGTTTTTAATAAGTTATCATGTGTATCACAAGCTACTATATTGCCATCTTCAATAATTGCAATTCTATCTGCATTTCTAACAGATGCTACTCTTTGTGCAACAATTATTTTTGTAAGCTTTTTATAATTACATTTAAGTTGTTTATAAAGGTTGGCTTCTGTCTTTAAATCAAGCGCACTTGTTGCGTCATCAAGAATTAAGATTTCGGCATTTTTAACTATTGCTCGTGCAATTGACAATCTTTGCTTTTGCCCACCTGAAAGACTCATACCTCTTTCTGCGACAATTGTTTCATATTTTGTAGCTTTGCTTTCAATAAATTCTTTTGCCTGTGCTATATCTGAAGCTTTTTCTATCATTTCATATGTCGCTTCTATATTTCCCCAACGTATATTTTCTTTAATCGTTGTTGTAAAAAGCTCACTATTTTGTAAAGTAATAGCTATTTTTTCTCGAAGTTTTTCTAATTTATAATCTTTAACATTAACTCCATCTACTAGAATTTCACCCTCTGTTACATCATAAAATCTAGGAATAAGGTTTACAAATGTAGATTTACCACAACCTGTAGCTCCAAGAATTGCAAGGGTTTCACCTGCATTGATTTTAAGATTAATATTTTTTAAAACTTGTTTGTTATTTGAGTTAGGATATGAAAATGATACATTTTTAAATTCAATAACTCCTTCCCCACTTACAGTATCACAATTGCCATCTTTAATTGTAGGGTCACATTTAATAACTTCCATTACTCTTTTGTTTGAAGCATTACCTCGTGATACAGTCTGAAAAATCATTACCATTCTCATTACTGCATTTAATATTTGTGATATATAAGTTATCGCTGCCATTACAATTCCGGGTGTTACACTTCCTGCTTTTACCTGAATCGAACCTATATATATAACTGCAACTATTGAAATACTTAATACAATATTAAGCAATGGTGTCATATATGATAATACTGTTAATATGTGAAGCTGTGTTTGTATAAGCTCTTTATTTGCCTTTTCAAATCTTTTTCTTTCATAAGCTTCTCTAACATAAGCTTTAATTACTCTTGCCCCAGATACATTTTCCTGCATAACACTATTAACTGTATCTAGCCTTTTTTGAAGTAATGCAAAAAATGGATTAATCTTATATAAGAAAAATACAATCATACATATAACTATTGGCAAAGCGCAAGCTATAACAACGCCAAAGCTTAAATCAAGTGTAAGCATACAATAAATCCCACCACCAAATAAAAGAAAGGTACGCACAAAACCTCGTATACTCATAGCAACAAGATTTTGAACTTGTGTAATATCATTTGTTACTCTTGTAATTAATGAACCCGTTGAAAATTTATCTGTCTGTTCAAATGACAACGACATAATATTACTAAAACAGTCTTTTCTTAAATCATTTCCCACTTTTTGACTGCACATACTTGCAAAAACACCTGACAATACTCCACTTAATCCACCTAAAAATACAAGCCCAATCATTTTTAAACCTGTGGATATTACAATACTTAAATCTCCAATATTTCCATTTGAAAGCCCTAACACACCATCATCAACTATAATTTTCATCATTTGAGGTTGGATTAAATCCATTGCAACTTCACCTATCATAAACAACGGCGCAAGGATTGCAAAAAACCAGTACCTTTTTAAATATTTTATCATACTCTTCTCCATTCTTTTTTATATAAAATATAAAAAATCAGAGTCCGAGTAATTAATAATTAATTCACTCAGACTCTGATTATTTATCGTCTCGGTAGCTTACGCACTTATTTATAAAATTATATTATAATAATATCATTATATAGTATAAATTTCAATAATTTTATTATAGATATAAATTTTATAATGTAATCATTATTTTAAGCTTTCCAATATTCTGCCAATACTTAAATTGAGCTGTCTTTAACTTCATCTCTATAATATCATGTCCTGTATATATTCTTGATACACTGTGCATTGCCATATTAGCAATATTACCCTTACAATCATAGAATATTACCTTTACGATAGGACATCTCACTAATACATAAGTTTCTTTTGAATAACTTGCCTCACTATAAAGAGTAGCTGTATAAGAACCATTCTCCTCAGATACAGAAACTCTAATTTGGCTTAATGAAAGACCTATCTGAGCCGCGGCATCTGCATCATATTCTATAATAGAATTAAGATATGCCTCCACTCTTTCTGGCTCAATATCATAAAATTCAAGAGTTTTTGGAGCTTCATCTTTTTCAAGAGCTTCTTTTTTCTCTTGTTCTTCAAGCTCTTGCTTAATTTGCTCTGTTAATTCTTCTTTGTACTGCTCTCTATATTCTTGTTTTACTTTTTCTTCTATCTTAGCTCTTAATTCCTGTTCATTAATAGACTTATCCGCTACTTTATATCTGTTAGCAAATACATTAAGGAAAGTCTCAAGTCTTTGATTATCTAAGTCATACTTATCCATAATTGCGCCAAGTGTCATACCTAAAAATGTATTATTCTTGTCGTTTGCAATTCTTTGTCTTAACATATCTATAGAATCTTTTCTTCTATAATAGACAGGTATATCAGCTTCTTCACTAGTTACAGCCGTTTCACTAACTGGATATGAATAATATTGAGTATTAGCTTCCTGTTCTTGTTCATCTTCATAAGTTATAGCTGTTTCATCAATATCGTTATTAGGATTATAAGCTTGATTAGATACTTCTGATGTATTCTGACTTTGTATATCTTTCTCAATTTCATTAACTATTGGCTCATCATCAAAAGCTTCTTCGATATCATTATCTTCTTCAAAGTCATCATCATATCTTTCTCTACCAAGGTCTAAATCTATATCCTTACCTGCTGAAATATCTGCCATCGCACCTAAAAGCTGTCTAAATGCGTCTACTCCAGATGGTTTTGAAGCTTCTTTTTTCTCTTGCTTTTCTTCTTTTTCAACTATTCTTTCTTCTTCATTTTTATTAATAGATGCTGTTGATTTTAATGTATTATTATTTATTACAATATCTTCTTTATCTTCTTTTTGATGTAATTGTATTTCTTCGACCTTTTCATCATATATAACCGTCTTTTGTGGCTGTGTTATACTTTGTTCTTCTTTTGGTTGCTCTGATACTGGTTCTTCTTTCTTTGGCTTAATCACAGGCTTTTTAAAACCTGCAACACTTCCTGCACTGTAATTTGTTGAATATCTTTTGGCAAAACTAGGAACATAAGCATCTTTTTTAGGTTCTGTTACTTCACTTTCAGCTTCAACCTTTGGTTGTACAGGACTTACTACTTCTTGATGTGTAGTATTAATATTACTTGTTACTTTATGTTCTTGTGGTGTTACTCTACTTTCTAACACTCTTTTATTTTCATTTGTTAAATTATTATCTATTAGATTGTCATTTTGATTTTCAACTGCCTGTGTAGTATCTTGTTGTTCTTGCTTTGGCGCAATATCTGCTTCTTTATATTCTAGTGGCTGTGCTCCTACAAATGACCACTTTGTAGATGACCTTTTTTGGAAGCACAAATTCATCTTTTTCTTATCATCAACATCAATAACTGTAAATACCATATTACAGCCTATTCTTGACTTAAAGTTCTTACTAATCGTTACATTAACTCTTTTTAACTCTGTAAAAAATCTACTATTTTTTCCAAGAATAAAATCATCTGTACTGATACTACTACCACTTGCCTGATACATATATCCGTCACAGTCATATACCTGGCATGCTTCTATCTTTATTCTGCAATTAGTATCTGTCAGAAGCTTAAATTCAAATGTTAAAATATTTTTGTCCTTTAATTTTGTTTCACTTGATACATTTACATCAAATCTGTCATGTACATTTCCCATAAACTCACTCCCGAATATGTAATATCTAAATTATTTAAGCGCAACTTATATTATACATTTTTTTTATTTGCTGTTTCAAGCAAATTTAACTTAAAATTTACTTTCTTTTTAAGTTTTGTTACTTTTTTATAAATTTTCATAATACTTATAATGCACGTTGTCTTATTTTGATAAATACACATTTTCGTTTTATCTTAATACTAACTTAACCAGATAATTTATATCTGCTTAGTCGCCTATTTATTTTATTATAACATTATTATCATAATTTATAAACCACTTTCCACTATAAATTCACTATTAATCTTTTATTGTTATCAACACTTACTCCCCACTGTTCTAATGCGTAGTCGGGATTAGCATTTATTCCCTGTGCTAACACTCGTAATTCAAAATGTGCATTATCCGGAATATCAGCAATACAAGTTACATCTTTAATAAGCTCCGGTGTTACTTCATCTGGTTTTACTATTCCAGTAAAATAATAATAATTATCATTACTGTCATTTGTATTTTCTTTACAAACCCAAGCTCCATTTTCATATTCCTGTGTATTAAAGTTATAACTTACTTTTCCCTTTAAATCAACATCTACAGTTTGACCTGCAATATTATTTTTAATATTTTCTTCACTATTGTCATATACTATAGCAGGAACTAGCCTAACTCTTACATAAGTATCCGTAGTTTTGTAATCTTGTGAATTAATATTTTTAATACTTATGCTTTTTTGCTGTGTATTATTATCTTTATTTATTTTTTTATATGCTGTATTAATATTACTAGCATTGTCGTTATATTTTCCATTTCCTTGTATATCCATATCTTCATACACCTGTAAATCGTCTTGTCCCTGTTCCACAATACCTATATTAACTGCCGCTCCTGAAAAATTATTTACAACAGATGTTGTTTTTGTATTTAGATATGCGTATGTCGCCGTTGTAAATAAGGTTGCAACAATTCCCCCTGATATTACAACTATTTTTATTAACCTACTTTTGATATTAATATCCTTTAACTTTCCCATATAATAATACTATTCACACTCCTTTGATAACTTAGATTTTCTTAAAATATCTGGTAAAAATGTTGCTACAAATAAAATTGCTATAAATCCTACTAATAAATAACTGCCTTGCGTAGTATTAAAATATGATGATACATAACCAAGATACGGTATACAAAATATCGCCTTTCCAACTACATTATCAAATGATACTTTACCACCGTCTTTTACTTCATTTGCATCACCTTTCGTTTCAAAAGTTCTTTTATCAATATCCTTATCGACAACCCTATGAGTAACTAATGAATTTTCATTAATATAAAAAGTAATTACATCACCTATATTAATAGTATCGGGTTGTGTCTTTTTTACATAGACAAGACTCCCCACCGGATAATTAGGCTGCATACTTCCTGATAGCACTTTAAAGGTCTGTATTCCTACTATATGTGGTACGTAAAGTGTAAATGCCATTATAATAAACAATATTAAAAAGCCATTTAATATAAAGTTTGTTATACGTTTCAACTTTTCCCCCTACTTTACAAATCGGTTTATTACTGATGATACATCACTTAACCATTTCCAAGTACTGTTTTTATTATTTTCAAATGTTGTATCTGCATATTCTCCTTCAGCAATATCTTGATATCTTTCACTATCAAGTCCGAAAAATTCAGCTTTTATGCCATTTTTATAATCAGCCATTCTTAACTGTTTTCCAATAAATATATCTACACCTTCAGCTTGTGAATCATTGTCGCTATAATTATCATTACAACCAATATAGGTATACTCTGCTGTCCAGTCACTTTGCTCTGTAACTGTATAGAAACCTTTCTTAAGCCCTGTTATAGTTGCTGTATCTTCATTTACATTACCATTTGCGTCAAAAGAAATAGTTTCATAAAATGTATTACAAAGCTCACCTTTCTTGTATGTGCCATCACTTAACTTATCTGCATTAAACTGTTCTATTTTAAACACAAATGTTTCGTTTGCTCTTATTTTACTATTATTAGTGTACTGCTCATCAATGCACTTAGTTATGTCTAACCTACCCTTAACAACATTAACTTGATATACTGCATAATCTCTTTTACTTCCATCATCATTATTTTCTTTATTATATATTACAGGGTCTGCAATATTACCTAATGAATTAACAGTACAACTATCTTCACTACCTACATTAGTTAATTTATTGTAAAGCACTCTTAAATAATATTTGTACTCGTCTGCACTTGTATTATTATCTTGCGACCAATTAATTGTAAAGTCATCTAAAGACAATGGACTACCATCTTCACCTATTGTACAGTTAAGATTAAACATTTCTGCTTGTTTACTGTTATAATCCTGCATATTATCTCCATAGAAAATAACATCATAAATGTCACTTAATTCTGGTAAAAGTTTAACATTAACTGTTGGCATATCAAGATTTACACTTTTATCTCCTGATATTATTACACTTTGCTCTCCATTAGTATAAATATTATTTCCACCTATAAAATTATCATTAGCTTTTATATTAAAGCTCTTTTCCCAACCGTTACCATCATCATTTTTATAATTGACTGTTTGATTAGTCCACTCTATATATACAAGATTAAGGTCGCTATCAAATAATACTGTTCCTTCGTTCACAACTATGTTCTGCCCGTTATCACTGGCTTGCTTTACCATCTCTTTTGTAATAACATTTTCACTGTCGTCTAAAATATTAAATCTATTGTCAATGTAATCTCTTATTACTACGCCATAAAGGTTTTCGTTTAATTTTTCTTTTGATGAAGCTGTTATTGTTATTCTATAAGTTCTATTGTCCCAATTAGTAAGTATTGCACTTTTATTTGACTCAAATTCATTAGTACTTTTAATATTTACAACACTTTCTGAAAATTCGTTACTTGTAGCATAACTTTTCTTACCATCATTATAAACTGTTCTAGTTGTAGTTTTTGCAATTACATTTCCTTTACTATCTGTAAGTATCGCAACATTTTGTCCTTCATTTTCTTTATCTTCACTTATAACTAATGTGTAAATTTCATCATTTTTTAAATATCCATCAGGTGCTTGAACTTCTCTTATTGTATAAGTTCCAAGTTTTAAATTTTCAAATGATACAATACCATTTTCATCAGATATTGCATACTCATTACTTCCACTAATTGCAAACTTAGCATTAGGCAACGCATTACCATTTTCATCTGTCTTTTTAAAGTTAATACTACCACTATCTGGTGTTTCTATTTTTGCTGTGCTAGGAATTGTAAACTGCATATTACAGTTAGACTCATTGCCGCCTCTTTCCATATAAAGCACTGTTAAGGTATGATTAGTATCTCCATCAACAGCTTCACGACTTCCTACTCGATTAAGCTCATCAGCAATAGAACCAACTTGCCACAAATCAACATCTCCACCACATTTAGGGTGAATACCACCTAAGTCAAGTACTAAATCACCATCCAAAAACACCCACAAATCATCATCACCAGTAAACTTATATATTAAATCACCTGTATATCCATTTAATGAAAACGATACATCGTAACGCATACCAAAGTAATAATTAGTTGCCTTTTGTCCATCAGCAGCCGCATATCCTTTATCTAGTACATTACTATCTGCATTATTAAGAGGGAAAAAGTTATCCCCTGCATTAGTTACATCACCTTGTGGAGAAGTTACACTTTTTAATGTATAAGTACTACTTTTGTCACCATTATCTTTCTTATCAAATGTTAATTTATAACCACTTAGAATTGTCTTACCTTTTTTTGCTACATCTGAAAAAAGACCAGGCTCATCGACACTAAATAATACATTTTTATAGTTACTTTTATCAAGACCAACAATTATTCCTGGTGAAGAATTAGTATATGTTGTACTCTCCCCATTAAAAGTTCCTATTGTTGTAGCTATTCCCTTATTATCATATATACAAGTATTTACATTTAATCCCCTAATCTTACAATCATGTTGATTTACTCTATAATTTTGGTCTACTGTTCCAACTGTTAGTTTACTCTTTCCATTATTAGCATAGTTAGAAGCTGTATTAATACTATTTTCTGGATGTTCTTTATAATTATAACCATTGTTTCTAACACTATATGGTGCTACAACATAGTCGTAAAATGTACAATAGCCTTCAAGTGTATCACTTTGGGTATTATCATCTACATTATTATTAACTATTTCGCTAACACGCATATCATTAACATCTCCTGCCGCAAATATTGTGCCAAATGATTTCCATGCGGTTGTTAAAAAAAATATCATACATATTAATACCGCAAAAAGCCTTTTATGCTTTATAACCTTTTCCATTCTGA
Organism: uncultured Eubacterium sp.; assembly: GCA_900551945.1. Classification (GTDB taxonomy): domain Bacteria; phylum Bacillota; class Clostridia; order Lachnospirales; family Lachnospiraceae; genus Lachnospira. Next base: position 27,657 of record URYE01000002.1, read on the forward strand.
CCCCTTTCACCTTATACTTTTTGTTAAATTTATAACATCTATTTATTTAATTTTTCTATACTATAATTCAACCTTACATTAGCTTTTAAATTATCAGTATTTTGTAATATTCTTTTTGCTATTTTTGAAACATCTTCGTAATTAAATGATTGTATAAGTACGACAAACTGCATAATACTGTACCTTGAAATAATATCTCCAGACCTTAAAGAATGTTTAATAACTTCTGTAACTTTTTCAATACTATCTGTAGTTACAGAATTATTTTTACCACTATATGAATTTTTCAGACCACTTTCTATTGTAAATAAAATGATATATATACCTATATCACTTCTTTTTGCTTTTCTTAACTCAATTTCACAACTCTTTTTGAATATTTCATATTCACACAAATATGCTCCATCTGCTACATTATAATATTTTCTAAGCTCATTACTTATATTTGTAATATCAGCTTTATATGCCATATCTGTTTTTAACAACTCGTTATATATTTCACATAGTTTTTTTGATGGATTTACACTAAGTTTATCATATAACATTTTTTTAACTTCAAAAAAATGCTTTACTGCCATATTACGTTTATTTTCACTAATAAGAGCTTTCATATAATAATAATGTATATCCTCATCAAATTCATCAAGACTTAATGCCATATAACATATTTTTTCCATCTCAGCATATTTTTTCAATTCTAATAAGTCAATTGATAATTGCCTTACTATATCAAGATACATTGAATGATAATATGCGTTAAGTGTTACAACCCAATACTTATCTGTGTATTGTGATAAAAACTTTTCCTTATAACACTTTACAGCAAGTCTTGCATACTCTATTCTTTTGTTAATATTTTTTTCATTAGAGGCTCTTTTGCATAAATCTTCAAATACTTCTGCATCAACTTCAACACTGACTTCACCATTCCAGAAGTAATACCCCCTACCTGTCATTATAAAAAGATAATCACCTATATTCTTTTTTAAGGCGCTTCTTAATCTATATATTAAGTTCTTTAACGCATTGGCAGGATTATCGCACTCATCGTCTTCCCATAGTGCTTCTGATAGCTCCTGTACCGACAGGTTATTTTTTCTGTGACATATTATATAAGCTAAAAGTTTTGTTACCATATCAGACTTTATCTTTTTTTCATTTAAGCTACTATCTTTACATGTAAGTTTAAAATCGTCTAAAAATGTTACACTTAACTTTGGTGTAACTGTCTGTATGTCACCCATTTATTACAAAAATCCCCATTCCATTTTATTTTATTATTTTTTTATTTTCTTATGCTTTAAATAAAATGAACTAACAATGCCTATTATTACAACTAAACCAGCTATTATTGATATTGTGATATACAAATAAACATTGTTATTATCTCCCGTTTTTACAAATGTTTTGCCTGTAAACTGTTTATTTGAATTACTTGAATTGTCTGTATTATTACCACCATTGTTAGGAATATTATTATTTGTATTCTCTTGTTGTGTTGCACTTATATTTATTCTTAATTTTCCTTGTGTGTTCATATAAGAATTTCCTACACTTTTTCCATCTAATGTTACACTAAGTATTATATTGCAAGACTCATTTTTATTTAATGTAGCAAACTTCTTGTCTTCATACAAAAATTTATCTCCAATATCTTCTCCTGAAACATATTTTCTATATTCATCACTTCCTATAATTCCATCAAAAAATGCTTCTTGTTCTCCCTCTTTATATAACTTAATTTCATATAATCCACCTTTTTCTCCATCAGTATTATCAGCTATATTAGAAAGAATTTCTCCATTTATAAAAAAGTCTACTAACATATTAGAATTGTTAGTTACAACTATCTTACTTTTTCTTTCTTCTGCCGGCTCCATATTAAGAAAATCAACATCATCTTCTACAGTTACAAAACCACCTGCTGTATCATCAAGTGTTATAAATGTATCATTTGCATATACATTACTAACATAGCAAGGTATTAATAACACACAGCTTAAAAATGTTACTAAAAATTTTTTTATCAACATACCACTCCTCACTGATTATATATTGCAGTAATATTACCATTTTCATCAAATTCTGCTAATACTCCCCATTCATTAAGCATAGCATCTGCTATAGCCGTTGTCTGTATTGCTTGTGCGTCAAAGTTTATTTTTGCAGAAAGTCCACTGTATTTATTAGTATTTTCATTTACATTGTCAAAAAGTGTAAATGAATCCATAAAATCACTCGTCTTTTCATTTGGATTTAAAACACTTTTATAATATATGTACATTTCACTGTCATTTTCATTATCTTTTGAAGTTATCCAATCATCATCATTTATAAGATTTATTCCTATGTACTTACAATCTGTAATACTTACCTCTTTACCATCCTCTTGTTTTGTATTGTTTACCCAAGATTTGTCAATCTTAATTCTTACATACTGAGCTCTATTTCCACTGTTTATAGCTGAAACTTTTTCTTCAACCTTACCGTTTTTTATGTCATCAGACGAGAAGATTGTGTTTCCATCATTGTCTGTTTTTCCACCTTCAATATTTAATTTAACGTTTATTGAAGATGTCGATATTGTTTTATCAGTATTTGCTACTGCATGATATACTGCCATAGTTCCTCCTGTAAGTGAACCTGCCGCCATTATAGCTGCTGTAATAAAAATCAATCTTTTTTTCACATTTCTCCTCCAATCCTTCATTTTGCTACAGTTATTATTATATTTAGTAATTGTCACATATATGTCACACAGAAATGTAAATATAACTATAAGAAATATATTCTGCGATTTTTAATAGTTTAATAACTGTTGTCAGGTCTTATAAAAGCACAAACTTTCACTTGTTATTTACATAAAAAAAGCCATACTAAGAATTTATTTTTTCTTAGTATGACTTTTCATTATTAGAAATCAAATATTCTGCTTTGTTATTTTCTTAATAATAATATTAAGCTTGTTCTTTTACAACTGTAAGAAGCATTTTATATTTAGTTACAGCATGAACAGCATGTGGAACACCTGCTGGAAGTACTATACTTTGTCCCTTTACAACATTGTATTTCTTGTCACCAACTGTTATTTCAGCTTCTCCATCTAATACAACGATTAATGCGTCACCAGGTGCTGAATGTGAGCTTACACCTTCTCCTTCATCAAAAGCAAGGAGAGTCATTCCAACTTGTGGTTCTTGTGCAAGAGTAAGACTTGCTACCTGTCCCTTTTCATAATCTAATACATCAGCAATTTCAAATGGTACTGCATGCTCAACATTTTTAATCATTTTATAAATGTCCTCTTTTCTAAAAATATTTTTAATTGTTATTTAATGTTATCTGTAACATCTTAAAGGCAGCTTCTCCTGATACAGCATGAAGTTTTTCTGACTTTACCATAAATACTTCACCTTCCCTAAGTCTTATTGTCTTTTCTTGTAACTTGATAATTACAACACCTTCAACACACATATAAAGTGTATCTCCAAAGTAAGACTCCTCACTTACATCTTCTCCCTTATCAAAAGCAAATAATGTCATTTGCACATTATCACTTTTTGTAAGAGCCATGCTGATAACCCTGTGAGGTTTTACTTCAATCATAGCTTTTAAACTTTCTGCACTATCAACAGGAAGATTTCTAAAAATATTCATTATACTATTCCTTATACAAATTCATTTTATTAAGCATTAGTAGTTTCTATTGCTTCTTTTAGAGTTCTCCAACCTAAAACTGCACACTTAACTCTCGCTGGCATGTGCGCTATATCTTTGAGTGCAGAAGCCTCTTCAAGACTTTCTATTTCTTCGTCAGAAGCTTCTCCCTTAATCATTTTTAAGAATACATCTCCAAGTTTTAAAGCTTCTTCTTTAGTCTTTCCAATAACCATACCAAGCATAATATCAGCAGAAGCCTGAGATATTGCACAACCATCTCCAATAAAAGCTCCATCCTCTATTACGTCACCATTCATCTTAAGCTTAAGCCATATATCATCACCACAACTAGGATTAACACCCTCAAGTGTTATATCTGCGTCAGGAAGGTCAAACTTAAACTCTGGACGGATATTGTGTTCTGTAAGTATTTCATTGTAAAATCCTTTATTCATCATATCCCATTCTCTCCCTTATTGTAGCCATGCTTTCAACAAAAGCATCGACTTCTTTTTCATTATTGTAAAACATAAAACTTGCTCTTGTAGCAGAACTTACACCGAGATGTTGTAATAATGGCTGTGCACAATGATGACCTGCTCTTACACATATTCCATCAGAAATAAGTACCTCGCTTACATCGTGTGGGTGAACATTGTCTATTGTAAATGTAAGTATTCCTGTGTGTTCTTCTGGATTATCTGAACCTAATACATGAACATGTGGTATTTTCTTTAAACCATCAAGTGCTCTTTTTGTAAGTTTAAGTTCTCTTTTTTGCATATAGTCAAAACCAACTGACTTGATATACTTAATAGCAGCCATAAGACCTGCAGCTCCTGCGGCATTTACAGTTCCCGCTTCAAACTTATGTGGAAGCTCTGCATATTTTGCTCCAGTTCTTGTAACTGACTCTATCATTTCACCACCTGAAAGGAATGGTGGCATTTTATCAAGTAAATCTTTCTTTCCATATAATACCCCTATTCCCATAGGTCCTAAAAGCTTATGACCAGAAAATGCAAAAAAGTCTGCGTCTAAATCCTGTACATCAACTGCTATATGTGGAGTGCTTTGTGCTCCATCAACTACGATTACAGCGCCTTTTTCATGAGCTATTTTTGCTATTTCTTTTATTGGATTTTCTCTACCTAATACATTTGATACTTGTGTAATAGCAATAAGCTTTGTCTTGTCTGTTATAAGTTCTTTAACTTTTTCAAGGTCAACACTTCCGTCTTGTTCACATTCTATAAACTTAAGCTCTGCTCCTGTGCTTCTTGAAACCATTTGCCAAGGTAAAAGATTGCTGTGATGCTCCATTATAGAAACTACAATTTCATCACCTGCTTTGATATTAGTTAAGCCATAGCTGTACGCAACAAGGTTAATACTTTCTGTTGTATTTCTTGTAAATATAATCTCGGCTGGACAGACTGCGTTAATAAAGCTTGCAACTTCTTTTCTTGCTTCTTCATAAATATCTGTTGCTTCTACACTAAGTGGATATGCACCTCTAAGTGGATTAGCATTGTGATTATAATAAAAATCATTTTCTGCATCAATAACACATTGTGGTCTTTGCGATGTTGCCGCATTATCTATATAAATTGTTCTTTCCTTTGCAATAAGAGGAAAATCAGCTCTGTAATCGTATGACAATTAAAGCACCTCCTTAAGTTCCTTTTCAATACTTTCTGTTATAGTTTCATCATCAATTAATCTTGTAAGGCGTTCAATTGAAGCTTTTGCCATAATGTTTTCAGCTTCAGTTTTATCAATTCCTCTGCTTTCAAAGTAAAAGAGTGTATCATCGTCTAATTCACCAATAGAAGCTCCATGATTACCTACTACATTTTCTTCTGCACAAAGAATAAGTGGTATTGTTTTATTAATAATATCATCGCCTAATAACAATACATTTTCTTGCTCATTACCAACAGACTCACAAGAACCCTTTTTAAAATCAATAGTACCTTTAAAAATCTTTTTTGCTGCATCTTTTAATGTACCATTGACATTTATTTCACTTTCTGTCTTTTTGCCTATCTGATTAGCAAATACATTGATATCTATAGTTTGACTATCTCTACCAATATAACCAATATCCATTTTAAGGCTACTCTTATCACCTATAAGGTCTGTTCTAAAATCAGAGTATACATCACCTTTTCCTAAGAATACCTGTACAGCTTCTATTCTTGATGAAGGTTTACAATCGCTCTTTACTTCATTATATAAAAGAGAAGACGCATTTGTACAATTAAGCTGAACTAGCTTTACTTTAGCATTATTGCCTACTGTAATATTTGTATGCACCGCTAAATTATTATCAGCTTTAAAATTCATATATACTGTTAATTCGCTATCATCTTCAGCTATGATATCAATATATTTTTCACTATATTTATTATCTGATGTTACATCTATTTTTACAGGTTCATTATTTTTTGATGTAATAATTGTCTTTTCTAATTCAATTGTCGCATTTTTATCCCATTCAAACTTTGCTTCATTTACATTAAGCCAGTACCATGTCTTAGCGGGCAATTTGTTTACTATTATATTCTCCATTCTTAAACTCCATTCTTGCACATATATTCAAAAACTTAACCGATACAACCTTTCATTTCAAGTCGGATAAGATTATTCATTTCAACTGCATATTCAAGTGGAAGTTCTTTTGAAACATTATCTGCAAATCCACTTACTATTAAAGCTCTTGCATCTTCCTCACTCATTCCCCTTGACATAAGATAAAATACTGCGTCATCGCTAATACTACCAATCTTAGCTTCATGTCCTATTGCCGCATCTTTTGTTCTTATATCCATTGCCGGAATAGTATCTGACCTTGAAATATCATCAAGCATAAGTGATTGACATGACACTGATGACTTAGCGTTAGAAGCACCCTTATTAACAACCACACTACTTCTAAATGTACTTATACCTCCACTTTTACTTATTGAACGTGTATTCATATATGAGCTTGTATCTTTTCCTACATGTACAACTTTTGCACCTGTATCAAGGTTTTGACCTTCACCTGCAAATGTAACACCTGTAAATTCCATCTTAGAATTATCACCCTTTAAGATACTCATAGGGTAAAGATAACTAACGTGTGAACCAAATGAACCTGAAACCCATTCAATTGTTCCACCATCTTCTACTATGGCACGTTTTGTATTAAGGTTATACATATTCTTAGACCAGTTTTCTATTGTAGAATATCTAAGCTTTGCATTTTTCTTAACAAATAATTCAACACAACCTGCGTGCAAGTTAGCCACATTATACTTAGGTGCTGAACAGCCTTCTATAAAGTGAAGACTTGCTCCTTCATCAACAATTATTAATGTATGCTCGAACTGACCTGCACCCTTTGCATTAAGTCTAAAGTATGACTGTAATGGAATATCAAGATGTACTCCCTTTGGAACGTACACAAATGAACCGCCAGACCATACTGCTCCATGAAGCGCTGCAAACTTATGGTCGTTAGGTGTTACTAACTTCATAAAGTATTCTTGTACCATATCCGCATATTCACCTGTAAGTGCGCTTTCCATATCTGTATAAACAACACCCGCCTGAGCAACTTCATCTTTAACATTGTGATAAACAAGCTCTGAGTCATACTGCGCACCAACGCCTGCAAGTGACTTTCTTTCTGCCTGTGGAATACCAAGTCTTTCAAATGTATTCTTGATATCTTCTGGAACTTCTTCCCAGCTTCCTTTCATCTCTGTTTTTGGCTTAACATAAGTTGCAATATTGTCCATATCAAGTCCATCTATAGATGGACCCCAATCTGGAACTTTCATATTGTTATAAACTTCAAGTGATTTTAATCTAAATTCACGCATCCATTCAGGGTCATGCTTTTCTTTTGAAAGCTTTTCAACAATATCAGCTGTTAGCCCTTCTTCAAGTCTATATGCGTCTTTTTCTTCATCTCTTATATCATAGACACTTCTGTCAATGTCTTCTACATGGCTTTTTTCTTTCATTATTTTCTCCATTCAATGCTTTTTATAGTTTTATGCTTCAAGCTTATCAAAACCATTTTCGTTAATCTCATCAACAAGTGAAGCGTCACCATTCTTTACAACTTTACCCTCTTCCATTACATGAGTAACATCTACATTTAACGCCTCTAAAATTCTTGTACTATGAGTTATAATTAAAAGGCTTCCTTTGCATTTTTCTTTATAAATACTAATTCCTTTTGAAACTGTACGAACTGCATCTACATCAAGTCCTGAGTCTGTTTCATCAAGAATTGCAAGCTTTGGTTCTAACATAAGCATTTGTAAAATTTCTGCTTTTTTCTTTTCGCCACCAGAAAAACCTACATTTAAGTCACGTTCTGCGTATGACTCGTCCATTGATAAAAGCTTCATTGTTTCACTTAACTTCTTCTTATAATCAAAAAGACGTATTCTCTTTCCAGTTTTTTGTTCAAGCGCACTTCTTATAAATGCACTTAATGTTACACCAGGTACTTCAAGTGGGTTCTGAAAAGAAAGGAATATTCCCTTTTTTGCTCTTTCATTTACAGGAAGTGAAGTAATATCTTCACCGTCAAATATTATCTTTCCTGATGTTACTGTATAATGTGGATTACCTGTTATTGCATATCCCAATGTTGACTTACCAGTACCATTTGGCCCCATAAGTACATGAGTTTCATCTTCTCCTACTGTAAGGTTAATTCCATGAAGAATCTCCTTATCCTCTACATTTACATATAAATCCTTTACTTCTAACAGGTTAGTTGCCATTACTTTCGTTCTCCTTTAACAATTTATTTTTACAAGCACATTCTTCTGATTGATTAATATGCGTATTTACCATTTCTTCAAGCGTATGACTATCAATATATGAGTTTATCTGGTTAGCCAGACCTTCCCAGAAAGGTAGAGTATTACAAAGGTCTGTCTTTTCACATTTCTTTTCTTCTGTACAGACACACGCTACTGGTGCTAAGTTTCTTTCAGTTGCTCTTAAAATCTCTCCAACACTGTAATCCTTTGGTTCTTTTATAAGCCTATAGCCACCTGCTTTTCCCATTGCACTTTCAACAAGATTACTCTTAGATAATATAGTCATAATAGTTTCAAGATATTTTCTTGATATATCTTGTCTTTCAGTTATTTCTTTTAATGGAACAAATTCTCCATTATTGTGCTGTGCAAGGTCTACCATTACTCTTAAAGCATATCTTCCTTTTGTTGAAATAATCAATGTATTACTCCTCCTTTCCTTCCCCATTGGTTTACTAGGAATTATAACGATAAACTCCTACTGTGTCAATAGGAGTTAGATATGTTTTTATATTTATTCATATCTATCTACATATCATTTGTTTTAACTCTTAATAATTGTTGCCTTAATTGTTTTTTGTTTTCATATATATTAAGATATGTACAAACTTCTATTGCAAAGTCTACAAATGCAAAGCCTTGCGCAGTTATTACATTCCTATCTACAACTGTTCTTTTATTAATATAATTATTCCAATTAAATGGGTTTTCTACACCTAAGTTTTTAATTTTTTCTTCTGAACATGAAGTTGTAAATTTGTAATCCGTTAATATACCAGCTCTGCCTAAAAACTGTGGAGCGAAACATATTGCTGATACTAATTTATTCAACTTAACACATTCTTTTATTAATGGACATATTTCATTTTGTTCATTATTTATTGGGCCACCTGGAATTATAAGAGCTTCTACTCCTTCTAAGTTATTTATATCACTAATTTTCTTATCTGGTATATATGTAAGCCCTGACTGTGCTTTTATAGGTGAAGTATCTTCTGATATATATATGATACTTTTCTTTCCTGTGTTTTTTAATCTGTGAAGCAGAAGTGTTATTTCAAAATCTGCCATATTTTCATAAATGTAACATAAAATCATTTATTTTCTCCTATTCTTTACTTTATCTTAAAAGTTAATTATATAAGTTAATATTATAAACAATTTCTGTTATAATAACAACTTTTACTTATTTTACAAACAAAAAAGCTATATGAAGTTAAATTTTAAACTCCATATAGCTTTTTATATTAACTATCTTAATAAAATTATTACAAGTATACCAAGAACAATTCTATAGTAACCAAATACTTTAAAGTCATGTTTTTTAATGTATTCCATAAGGAACTTAATTACAAAAATTGATACTACAAATGCAATAAGTGTTCCTACTATAAGAAGAACAACTTCCATACCTGTAATTGATACACCTGCAACTATAAATTTTACAGCTTTTAAAAGACTCGCACCAAACATTACTGGTACAGCAAGGAAAAATGTAAACTCTGCCGCAGTTGCTCTTGATACACCAATCATTACAGCACCTACAATAGTTGCTCCTGACCTTGATGTTCCTGGAAATACAGCCGCAATCACTTGAAAAAGACCTATCATAATTGCTGTAGTATATGTAATTTCTTCTATGCTATCAATAGATGGTGCAAGCTTTCCTCTTGTCATCTCTACGATAATAAATACAATACCTACAACAATAAGTGCAATAGCAACTGGAATTGGGTGATAAAATAACTCATCAATCTTATCATCGAAAAGAACTCCAATAATTGCAGCTGGAATACAAGCTATTATAATCTTAATCCACATAGCAAGTGCGCCCTTTTTCCATACTGGCTTTTTCTTACGTCTTCCTCTTTTATCTCGCTGTGATAACTTTTTCATTTTGAAAGGCCAAAGCTTATTCCAAAACAAAATAACAACAGCAATAATTGCTCCTAGCTGTATAACAACTTCAAACATACTCCAAAATTCATCTGATACATTATTAAAGCCAAAGAAATGTTCTAATAATATAAGATGTCCCGTACTACTTATTGGTAGCCACTCTGTTATACCCTCAACGATACCAAAAAGTATCGCTTTGAATATCTCTAATAATTCCATTATCTCCTCATTTCTGCACATAAATATACTTGTTACAAAAAGCTATTTTTTAATTATTGTTATTTACAATAATTTTAAAAAACTCACTTTAATACCATAAATTTTATAATTGTGTTTTATGTGCATAACACAATTATTTTGACAAAACAAATTGTATTCTAACATGAACTAATAATATGTTACAAGTATATTTATAACTTATTAATTATTATTTAATATCTGCTTGTTTTGTTGAATAAGTATATGCTTCATTAAAAAAATATTCTTGAGAATTAATAGCTTCTTCATCTTCTTTAGGGGTAAGTTTATAATAATTTCCATCACTTTGAAGCTGTCTAGCCTTTACATTATCTTTCATTAATATATTAAACATTCCTATTATTCTTTTTTTGATTTCTTCACTATATACAGGTGCTGCAACTTCTACTCTTTTTACAGTATTTCGTGTCATAAAATCAGCAGAAGAAATAAATATCTTTTGTCTATCACCTATTCCAAAAATGTATATTCTTGAATGTTCAAGATATCTTCCTACAATACTTCTTATGCTTATATTTTCTGTAAATCCTTCAATTCCCGGAATAAGACAACTTATACCTCTAATAACCATATCCACTTTAACTCCTGCCTGTGAAGCCATAATAAGTCGGTCTATAATCTTTTTATCTGTAAGCGAATTCATTTTTATTCCAATATAAGCTTCTTCTCCATTTTGACAACGATTAATTTCTTCATCAATAAATGCAAGTACTTTACTCTGAAGACACTTAGGAGCAACTAACAAATGATTTGTTTCTTCCATTACCTCTGCCATACAAAGCTTTGTAAATGTTTCATTTGCCTCTAATGCTATATCTTCATTAGCTGTCATAAGTGATAAATCTGTATAAAGCTTTGCTGTCTTTTCGTTGTAATTACCTGTACCTATCTGCGTAATGTATTTTAATTCACTTCCATCTTTATATGTAATAAGACAAAGCTTTGAATGAACCTTTATAAAATCAATTCCATAAATAATCCTACAACCTGCCGCTTCAAGTCGTCTTGACCACTCAATATTATTTTCTTCATCAAATCTTGCTCTTAACTCGACAAGTACTACAACTTCTTTTCCATTTTCAGCGGCATCAATCAAGGCTTCTACAATCTGTGAGTTTTTGGCAACTCTATATAAAGTCATCTTAATTGATATTACTCTGTCATCTTCTCCTGCTTCTCTTAACATACGAATATATGGTGACATACTTTCAAATGGATAGCTAAAAAGCATATCTTTTTTAGCAATTTGGTCAATCATTGGAACACCACTTTCCACATATCTTGAAATCTGTGGTATTCTTCTTTCATAAAATAGATTTTTATGGTCTCTTAAGGTGTCCTGCAATGAAAACATAAAGCTCATATCAAGTGGTGTTTCTGAATAGAATACCTGTTCTTTTTTTAGAGCTAATTCACGACATAAATTTCCAATTACCTTTTCATCAACAACTCTTGAAAACTCAAGCTTAACAGGACATAGCTTTCTTCGCTCTTTTATAAGTTTTTCCATTGTATTTCTATAATCAAGGTCTTCATCATAAAAAGCTTCATCAACATCAATATCAGCATTTCTTATAATTCGTATAAGTGATTTACTTTTTATTGAATATTTACCAAATATAAGCGGCATAAAATGAAGAATTAATTCTTCCATCAACATATATTTATTTCTGTCTGACGGAATTGGAACAAGCCTTTTTAATACTTCATTAGTACAAGGTACTACTCCTAATTTGTCATTGTTTTTAGACTTTAACAAAGCTACAGCATATATTTCTTTATTTTTTAAAAATGGAAATGGCTGTTTTTTTGCAATAACTTGTGGAGAAAGCACAGGCAGTACAGCATTTTTAAAATACATCTCAAGATATGCTGCGTCTGCGTATTCTATTTGACTAAAATTAACAAGGTCAATTCCATAACTACTTACTTCTTTCATTAATTCATTATATACAGCATCTTTTTTCTTATATAGTTGTTTTGAAGCTGCAAATATATGGGCAAGCTGTTCACTCGATGTCATATTTGTTTTATTATCTCTATTAGCATCTGAAACTAACATTTGGTCATGCAAAGACCCTACTCTTACCATAAAAAATTCATCAAGATTACTTGTAAATATAGATACAAATGAAAGTCTTTCACACAATGGCACACTCTTATCTGCCGCTTCTTCAAGTACTCTTTCATTAAACTTTAACCATGATAACTCTCTATTTTCATAATATGGAGCATAATCATGTCTATTCTTACTTTTTAAAGCTTCTTCATATAAATCTTTTGCTGTGGACTTATTATCTTTATTGTGCTTGTCACTTTTCTTATCATTTTTTTTATTATTCTTTGATTTTTTATCTTTATCATATAAATATTCAAAGCTATAATCTTCTTTCTTTTTACTCTGTTTCATTATTTTTATTCCTCCAAAGTACATATTATACATAACATTTTAATCTCCAAGACAAAGCCCCAATTGTCTAGCCTGTAATACGACATCAGATTGTGGGTCAACCTTTCTTGTCTTACCTGCAACTTCACTAATAGGTATAATATCTATCTGATTATTCTTTACACATGGCATATATCCATATTTTCCTGCCATAATAAGTTCTGCCGCTTTAACGCCTAGTCTTGTTGCTAAAACTCTATCATAAGCATTAGGCTGTCCACCCCTTTGAACATGACCTGGTACAGTTACTCTTACTTCATGGCCACAAAGCTCAGTAATCTTATCTCCAATCTTATATGCTACTGATGGATATTTTCCTGCTTCACTAGCTCTTAATTCTTTTAACTTCTTCTTTGTAAGAAGTGCCTCCTCTTGTGAAATAGCTCCTTCTGCGACTGCAATTATTGTAAAATGCTTACCCTCTTGTGTTCTTTTACTTATTGCATTAATAATTGACTCCATTTTATATGGAATTTCTGGAATAAGAATAATATCTGCTCCGCCTGCAATGCCTGCGTATAATGTAAGCCAACCCGTCTTATGCCCCATAAGCTCTACTATAAACACTCTACTGTGAGAAGCCGCTGTGGTATGTATACAGTCAATTGTATTAGACGCAATATCAATAGCAGACTGAAAACCAAAGCTCATATCAGTTCCATAAAGGTCATTATCAATAGTCTTAGGAAGTGTAACTATATTAAGTCCATTTTCACTAAGAAGATTAGCAGTCTTATGAGAACCATTACCACCAAGCACTACAAGACAATCAAGTTGTAATTCTTTATAAGTGTTAATCATTGACTGTACTTTGTCATTGCCATCCTCGTCTGGCATATTAATATATTTAAAAGGTGTTCTTGACGTTCCAAGTATTGTTCCACCCTTTGTTAATATTCCTGCAAAATCATCTTTTTTAAGAAGTTTATAATTCTTTTTTATAAGTCCTTTATATCCATCTAAAAAACCAAATATACTTACATCATCACAATTTTTATAAAGAGTCTTTGCAACACCTCTCATTGCAACATTAAGTGCCTGACAATCTCCACCACTTGTCAACATTCCTACTCTAAGCATATACATTTACCTTCCCTTCTTTTATATTTTCATATTATCAGATAACTACTCTGAATTTACTACGAATTTCTTACTTTTATAATAACACAACGTAGGTCAATGTTAAATGAATTTTAATACTTATATGTAAAATCTAATTGTCTTGTTATGTTAATTCTATGTAAAATTTATATAAAAAAAGCTGTTGTATAAAAGCTTTATAATATATAAAGTTTATTAATACAACAGCTTGTTCTTATTTATAATCCATCTGTACAAGACTTATAAGAATATCTACTATCTTTTCCATAGATTGCACACAGCAATATTCATATTTTCCATGAAAATTATGACCACCTGCACAAAGATTTGGACAAGGAACTCCCATAAAGGAAAGTCTTGCTCCGTCTGTGCCACCTCTTATCGGTTGAACTTTAGGCTCTACACCATTATCAAGCATAGCTTTTTTAGCATTGTCAATAAGAAACATATATGGCTCTATCTTTTCTTTCATATTATAATATTGGTCTTTAATTTCAATTACAAAACTTTCATCTCCATATTTATCATTTAACTTATTGCATATATTTACAAACGTTTCTTTTTTCTTTTCAAATATTTTTCTGTCATGGTCTCTTATTATATATTCCATATGAGCTTCTTCAACTGTACCATCAAGCTTAATAAGGTGATAAAAGCCCTCATACCCACTTGTATACACAGGTTTTTCATTTTGTGGAAGCAAACTTTCTAATTCCATCGCCATTAGTGAAGCATTTTTCATTTTACCTTTGGCTTCTCCTGGGTGAACACTTCTTCCATGAATAGTAACATTTGCCAAAGCCGCATTGAAATTTTCATACTCCAATTCACCAATAGCACCACCGTCTACAGTATAAGCATAATCTGCGCCAAAACTTTTAACATCAAAATAGTCCATTCCACCACCAACTTCTTCATCTGGTGTAAATGCTATAGCAATCTTTCCATGTTTTATATTATCATGTGTCATAAGATATTCTGCCATTGCCATAATCTCAGCAACCCCAGCTTTGTCATCTGCGCCTAAAAGTGTAGTGCCATCTGTTGTTATAATATCATTGCCTTTATATGCAAGCAATTCCGGAAAATCTTTAGGACTTAACACAATACCAGCTTCACTATTAAGTACAATATCTTCTCCATCATAATCTTTTACTATATGAGCATTAACATTTTTACCCGAAACTTCTGGTGATGTATCTATATGTGAAATAAAGCCTATCACTTTGTCATTTTCTTTAGCTTCACTATTAGCAGGAATTGCCGCATATACATAACAATATTTTTCGTCATATATAACTTGACTAATTCCCATATCTTTTAATTCTTGTGCTAATCTAATAGCAAGACTTTTTTGTTTATCTGTGCTTGGAAACTTTTCTGAGTATTCATCTGACTGCGTATCAACTTTTATATATCTTAAAAAGCGATTAATAACATTTGAATTATTTTCTTTTATATCTGCCATATTAAACTCCATTCCATCAATATTTAAACTTAATATTTACAACTTTATTAATTAATATTCTGTATTTTCGTACACTTCTCCAGTTTCAGGATTGACCGTTATCCCATTTACCTCAAGATGTTCATCTATTTGGATTACTAGGCATTTCTTTCCTTCTATTATCATAGTATCTACTAGGTCAGTTCTATCTGGGTTAATCTTTACAACTACATCTGGTGTCTTTACTTCAAATTTTCTTGTTTCAGCAATATTTTCTGCCATAAATGTTGCATTTTCACCAGCCTGCATCTCAAAATGTTCTTCAAAATCATTTAACTTTTCTTCTTCTACTCCACTTTTTTCAAGTAGCTCTTTTACTTCAGTTTTATCAAGAATTACAGGTTCAGGCTCACTTTTCTTTTCTTGTATCATTTCATTTAAGTTGTCGTGTATATTTTTAATAATTTCATAGTCACAATCTTCACCTAACGTTTCAGTTACAAGTGTTTGAAATATTTCTTTTTGATTTCCTGCTGTAAGTGGTACTTCACAATCAAGAACACTTGATAAAAATTGATACTCAAACATATTGGCATCTTTAGAATAATATAACACCTTATCCCCATCTTCTTGTCTGTTATTAAATGCTGGAAACAAAAAGCCAATATCCGGTAAATCTACCATGTGACTTTGTTCTTGATTATGAAACATATTGTCATTTTCATTATAACTTAATCCCGGTTTTGACAGTGAAACATGACATATACTACACAATATATAATCATATACTTCATCAGAAGCATCTTCCATTTCAATATTGTCTTTTGTTTTGCCAGGTATATCATACACCTGATGTATAAGAAGAATAATGTAGTTACCTATATAACTGTAACTTGAGATTACCTTATCATAAAACTGCTCTAAAAGCTTGTCATCTTCTAAGCCACTATCTCTTAACTTATAAAGAAATGTTCTCGCTCCCTCATCCATATATGAGTCTGTAGTAAACTGCATATTTATAAGATTTTTTCCTGTAGTTCCTGAAAGTGTCTTTTTAAATATCTCAAAATATTTGTGCTGTTCTTCTTCTGGAAGATTAAGAAACCTTTGATTTATCTTTGTGATTTTATTTTTTTCTCCATCAACATAACAACCACAAATTCTTGCTATTGAACACTCCTCTAACTTATATAATCCTTTTATTTCATTTATTTCTTTCTTTATCATAAATACATCTCCATTTTATATCTTTACAAATAATAATACTCGACATAACTAAAATTTACAAGATAACAAATGGACTAGCTAACTTATATTCATAAAATACACCACTAAATACTATTTATATCTAATTATCCAATATATACAATAACTACAACCTATGTACTATAAATATAAGAGTAATGTTTTACTTTATTTTTTATAGTTTACAAAAATATGCTATATTATTACACTATATTGCTATTATTTTAATATAATTTGCAATATACTTACCAAAAACCAATACAATAACTATTTAACTTTTAATAATTATATTTCCCCATCTTTATAAATTATAATTATTAAAAGAATATACGTTTGAATGGAGGATTATTATGAATTCCAATCATAAAACACTTTTATATCAAATTCAGCTTAATACTACAGATAATGCCGTAAAATTCGTCAATGCTGTTAATTCTCTTGATGGTAATTTTGACCTTCATATGGGAAGCTATTGCTTTGACGCAAAATCAATGCTTGGCGTTTTAAGTATGGACCCACGACGTATAATGCTTCTTCACGTTGTAAGCAATGTAGACAACGTAGAAACTGTTAATACAACTCTTGAACCTTTTTGTGTTTAAAATTTAATGTATTAACTTGATTTAGCACAAAAAAGCTGTTCTACTGATAAAAATATATAGGTTTTAACATTATTTATCCTGCATATTTTATCTGTAGAACAGCTTTTTATATAAATTTATCTTTATTTATTTGCTTTTAATCTCTTAAAAAAGTCTTTTGTTTCTCTTGCAACAACTCCACTTAATGCAAATAATGCAATCATGTTAGGGAGTGCCATCATTCCATTAAAAATATCAGCTATAGTCCATACTGCACTTACTGTCATATATGGGCCTATAAATACTGCGATTATATATATCCAACGAAATCTCTTTACATGTGTCATATTACCACCTGTAAGATATTCAAGACATCTTTCACTATAGTAATTCCAACCTAAAATAGTAGTAAATGCAAAAAATATAAGACACATCATAAGTATAAATGCAGATATTGACTCTGGAATTGGAAGTCCCTTTTGGAAAGCATAAGTTGTAACAGCAACTCCTTCAAGCCCTTCTACCTGCCATGCACCAGTTAGTACAATTGAAAGTCCTGTAAGAGTACATATCACAATAGTATCAATAAATGTACCTGTCATACTTACAAGTCCTTGACGAACTGGCTCATTAGTCTGAGCAGCGGCGGCAGCTATTGGCGCACTTCCTAAACCTGCTTCATTTGAAAATATACCTCTTGCCACACCTTTTTGCATAGCAACTAAAATACTTCCTACCATACCACCTGTAACAGCCTTTGGTGAGAATGCGGCTTTTACAATTGTAACAAATGCTGCTGGCACTTTTGTTATATTGCATACTATTAAAGTTACAACAAATAATACATAGATTACAGCCATAAATGGAACTATAACCTGACTTACATTTGCAATACGCTTAACACCACCTATTAATACTGCTGTTACACACAATGCTAATACAAAAGAAGCAATTACAACAGACCATGAATATTCACCTAGAAATGGAATATTAACACAGTGAGTATTATTAGGGTCAAATAAACCATTTACAGCACTTGAAATACCATTTACCTGACTAAATGTTCCTATGCCAAAAAGTCCTACACAAACTCCAAAAAAGGCAAATACTTTTGCAAGCCATTTCCATTTTGCTCCCATACCTTGCTCTATGTAATAGAATGGCCCACCAAGACTATGACCACTCTCATCCACAATTCTGTACTTTACAGCAAGAAGTCCTTCTGAATACTTTGTTGCCATTCCAAAAAATGCAGCAACAATCATCCAAAATAATGCTCCTGGTCCACCTGCACATACAGCAGTTGCAACACCTACTATATTACCAGTACCTATTGTGGCACTAAGGGCTGTACAAAGAGCCGCAAAACTTGATATTTCACCCGTTGCGTCTTCTTCGTTTTTAATCATCCACTTTAATGCTAGTGGAAGTTTTCTAATCTGAAGTAATCCAAGACGGATTGTAAATAATATACCTCCCGCCATGATAAGCACCATAAGTGGTACACCCCAGACAAAATTGTCAACACTTACCAAAAAACTATTAATAGCTTCCATTCTTTTGTCCTCTCTCTTTTCCTGCTGATAAAACTTTTGTTACAATAAACATAACCGCTTTACACAGCATAAAATTAGTGTACATATTTTGATACTATCTGGAAATTATAGATTAAGAACTTAAGAAATGTTATACTCTGATAATAGACTATTCTATAAATATTCTATTGTCATAAATTAAGAATTTCTCTGTCCTTTTGCCTGAGAGATTAATACTTTTGTATTTTGCACCTTCGGCTCCTGATTAACAGGTATCTCCAGAGAGCTGATCCATTTACAGTTGCACTGGCACGCCAGCACCTGAGAGTGTTACTCCTTCGGTAGATAATAAATCATCGTTTTCCTGCAAACTTCATTTCAGCAATGTACTTCCATTACTATATTACTTATTAATAATTTTTTCAATAAGTTTTAAGGATTTTTTTAGATTTTTAATACATTTAATCATAAAACCTTATTATTATTTGCCTTTAAACATATCTTCAAGCTTTTCACCAGCACTTTTTACACCTTCCTCAAGTGTTTGTGCCATTCCTTCTATTTTTTTATCAATTTGCTTTTCCTTTACAAAGTCTTCTACTTTATCAGCAGTTTTATTTGTAATATCAACAGCTTTTCCAACTCCATTTAATACTTTTTCTTTATTAATTAATGACATTTTCATTCTCCATTCTTATGCTTTTACCTGCATATATTATCCATTAAAACTAACTGTGCCAACTTCACATTGTAAATCTGGAAAATAGCTTATTTCTACTTGTGAATATTCATCACTATCGCTTTCTTTTTCAAATGGGTCTTTATAGAGTTTATTATTCTTTTTACCTTGTTTTGCTTCTTCTTGTGTAGCAGGAAGCGATTTATAAAAATCAGACTCTCTAAAAGTCTTCATCGCATCATTATAAGCAGCAATTAAAGCTTTTGCCATTGGTTCATCTTTATTTACTCTTAACATCGCATTCGTATAAATATCATTAGCCTGCTCTTTTGATTTACAATGTTTAAGACTTTCTTCAAGAGCTTGTCTTTGCATTTGTATTCTCAAAACATGCGGATACAACTCTGGCATATATTTTTTTATATACTGCATCTGTTCATTACTAAGTTTCTTCCCCTGTTCAAGCATTTGAATAATTTTATTTTCATACTCTTGCTTCTTTTGTTCGCTCATTTCACTTACAGGGTCAGTTATTTTATCTACATATTCTCTTACACTATTAAGATACTTTGAAATAGCTATTCTTATATTTTCATCACTATTATCATTGGTATTTATATTAGTATTGGCATTTTTTGAATTTTTATTTATATTATCTTTTTGTTGGTTTTCTAACTTAATTTGTCTTATGTCCATATATAATTTCCTCCTAGTTAAATATATTTACAACTTACTTGTAACAATTGCCAAAGTCTTGTGCAATCACAGACTTTGGCTTATTGTTTGCATAAATAAAATTAATTGCAATTATTATATCTATATTTTGTATATTAAAAATTGATACAGCAATTTTAATCTTTAAAATACTTTTAACTAATAACTAATTATATATAAATTATCGACAAATATATTTTTTTTAATTATATTTTTCTTTTAAACGCTTAAATGCAGCAAATGAACGTTCAATCATATCTTCATCAACACAATATGCTATTCTTACAAATCCCGGACAGCCAAAACCTGTTGCTGATACTATAAGAATATTTTCTTCTTTTGCCTTTTCACAAAATGCGTCTGCGTCATCTTCAAGTGCCTTAACAAACATATAAAATGCTCCATCTGGTTTGAAACATTCATATCCCAATTCAGTAAGCCCATTATATAAAATATCTCTATTTTTCTTATAAATATTAATATCTCCTGTTTGACCTACACACTTTACAAGCATTTTTTGGAAAATACTAGGCGCACATACATAACCTAAAGCCCTACCAGCTCCGCATATTGCTGCATAAAGTTCCTTACTTTCATAAGCTTCATCCGGCACAATAACAAAGCCAATTCTTTCTCCAGGTAAAGATAAAGATTTACTGTAAGAATAACATACAAGTGTATTGTTATAATATTTTGTAACATAAGGAACTTCAATTCCATCATAAGCAATTTCCCTATATGGCTCGTCTGAAATAATAAATATTTGTGTATTGTATTCATTTGATTTTCTTTCTAACAGTGACGCTAATTTTTCTATTGTAGCTTTTGAATAAACTGCTCCAGATGGGTTATTAGGTGAATTAATTATAACACCTTTAGTATTTTTATTTATCTTCTGCTCAAGTTCATCAAAATTAATCTGAAAATTAGTTGTATCAGCTGATACAACAACAAGCTTTGCTCCCGAACTTTCTACAAATACATTATATTCTGGAAAATATGGGGCAATAGTTATAAACTCGTCGTTTTCTGATGTTGTAAGTGCTTTAAAACAAAGTGACAATGATGCTGCCGCCCCCATTGTCATATAAAAATTATTTTCTGTAAAATGTGTACCATATGTATTATTTAAGTAATCTGCTATGGCTTTTCTTGTCTGTACATCACCTTGAGCTGATGTATATCCATGAACTGTTATTGAGTCATTGTTATCCATTATTTCTTTTAATGTTTCATTTACAATTGCTGGAGATGGAACTGTTGGATTACCTAAACTAAAATCAAATACATTTTCAGCCCCTACTTTGGCTACTTGTTGTTTTCCATATTCAAATAATTCTCTTATAGCTGACCTTTTGCTTCCAAGTTCATACATTTTTTTAGAAACTATCATATTAACTCCATTTCCGAACGGCTTGACTAATATTTTTATAGGCTTAATTTCCGTTCTTTTATTTATATATTAACACTTTAATTCGTTGCATTAACTAGGTATATAATAACATATTTTGTTATATTAGTATATAAGTTTATTTAAAATCAAAATGTTTCACATGAAACATGTATAGAACATATGTTTTTTGAACATGTGTTCATCTTGAACTCAGTTCACTTTTTTATTCACTTTTATTTTTGCACTTTAACTTTGAACTCAGTTCACTTTTTTGTTCACTTTTATTTTTGCACTTTAACTTTGAACTCAGTTCACTTTTTTATTCACTTTTATTTTGCACTTCAACTTTGAACTCAGTTCACTTTTTTTATTCATTTTTCAAGTCTTTTTTATTGTACATTGGAATTATTTATTGATTTTGAATAATTATAATGTATAATAAAAATATAAATATATGTTCAAAGAACAAACGTTCCGAACGTAGTTTCTTTAAACATACGTTCGATATTAAGAAAAGGAAGGTATGCTATGTCACAAGTAATAAGTTTAATTAATGAAAAGGGAGGGGTAGGTAAATCAACTTCTTCTATAACAATATCTCAAATATTAGCTATATCTGGCTATAAAGTACTTACAATTGATTTAGACCCACAGATGAATACATCAAAAGTTTTTGGTGCAACGGAAAATAATGATATTAATTACGAACCTTTATTCTGTGAAAAATTATCAGAAAAAGAAAGTGTAATGAACTATATCTCAGAAACAAATCACAAAAATATTTCTTTATTATCTGCTTCTAGAGAACTCAATCAGTTGATATACAAAATTTATGATGTTAGCAAAGAAAAAAATGTTGAACTTTATTTTAAATACAATCTTAATCTTATAAAAGACGAATTTGATTATATTATAATAGATAATTCTCCATTCAAATCCTATCTCACATCTTGCGCAATTATTGCTAGTGATAAGATTATAACTCCAGTTAATGTTGATAATTTTTCATATGATGGTTTAATGTCACTTTTTGAAACAATAGAAGACCTAAATAAAAAATATTCTTTAAGTATAGAATTTGCTGGTCTTTATATGACAAGAGTAACAGGAAGAACAACTATATATAAACAAATGTTTGAAGATTATGAAAGAATGTTCGGTGATAACTTTATTCCTGTATCTATACGAAATTGCATAGCAGTAAGTGAAGCAAATACTATTTTTGAACCACTTCTTTCTTATGACAAAAAAAGCACAGCCGCAAAAGATTACATAGAATTAGTTAATTATTTAGGACTTATGGATAACAAACACTTTCGTGAAATTGCTAAATTTTTGAAAGGGGAACATTAATATATGGCAAAAAAATCATTTAGTGTTGGTAGAACTAATAACGGCGTACTAAATAGCGCAGGAGGGGATAAGCTTAAAGAGCTTCAAGCAAATTCACAATATAATTTTCAATTTATACCTAAAGATAAGATTGTTTCTAATCCCAAAAATGAAAAATATATACAAGATGGAATTGAACCTCTAAAAGAAAGTATTATAGAAAATGGACTTCGCCATAATCTTTCCGTTCTTTTTGATGCAGAACAAAACGTTTATCGTCTTATATCTGGTGAAAGAAGATATCATGCTATATGTGCAATGAATGACAAGCAATATAAAGAACTATTTCCAACAGGAATACCTTGTAAAGTAGAAAAGTCAGATATAACAGAAATAGATGAAGAAATAATGTTAATTTCTGCTAACCATGATGTACGAGAAACTTCTATAGAGGTTAAAAGATGGGAAGTAAGTCGTCTAAAGGAATTATATGAAGCCAAAAAGTTAAAGGGTGAAATTAAAAATATTAATGCAGAAATTGCAAAACAATTAAATATTTCTGAAAGACAAGCTAGAAAATATACAACAGCAGAAAAATTAATACCAGAGCTTAGTAATCTTCTTAATGAAAATGGAATTGACTTAAATCAAGCTGATAAATTCGGAAAACTTGATGAAAGTGCCCAGAAGGATATATTAAAATTAATTAATAATAAAGGTTCTGTAGAAAATAGTGAATTTCAATCTATTAAAAAATTATCTGAAGATAGAGAAAAAGAAGCATTGAAATATAAAGAAGAATATGAAAAAGCTTCTAAACAAATATTAGAAAAAGATATGACTGTAAAAAAGCTACAAGATAAATTATTAGAGCTTGAAAATGAACATATCAATAATACATCTCATGCAAAAACAAAAGAAGATTTAGAAGATGAATTAAGAATAGTAACAGAAGCAAAAATACAAGCAGAAAAAGAAAAAAATAAATTAGAGAATAATTTAGAAAAACTAAAAAAGCAACAAAAAGAAAAAGAGAAAAAGAATGCTTCGATTTCAGATGTAGAATTAAAAAGAATTACATCTATAGCAAAAACTGAACAAGCACTTAATTTGTTAGAAAATAACTTTGATGTATTAAAAAATAATAGAAGTACATTACAACAAGATTCTGATTTAAAATTAAGATTAGAATTATTAAAAAGAAGATTAGATGATTTATTGTTTGGTTTAACTGAATAATTTAATACTGTCAAACAAGTTGCCCCATTTATTGTTTAGTACACTAAGTGGGGTGGATTTTGTTTGTATTAGAAAAATGTATATAATTGAATATAGTAATTTGTTTAATGATTTGTATATATATAATACAATATTAAAAACAGAAATTGTTAAATAAAATATAAGAAAACCTAGAAAAATACTTGCTTTATCAAGATAATTGAGAGTTCATTTTTTGCAAAAATATAGTAAATTTATTGAATAATTAGGTATAATTTTTGGTAAATTCAGTTTATTTTATGTAAGTAAAAGTTTATTTATTGTAATATAACGTTGAAATCTTGTAAATTGTGGATAAATATGAATTATAAAAACTCCAATTAATAAGGTTGTTATATACTAAACAATAAAAAAAGATTTTAATACTATATATAACAATACAAAAATACATAAATTGATATATATATTGGGAAATTTATAAGAATTACTGAAAAAAAGGGTACAAAAAGAAGACTGTCTGTTAGGCAGCCGATAAAGAATTATTTAATTTCGCTTTAATTACGGTACGAATTAATCCACCTAAGTTTTTTATTATCTTATTTTTTAAGATATATGATTTATAAATAGTGCAATAAGCATCTATAACAATATCATAAGAATATTGCATAGCAAGTAAAGCCATATCATCAATTTCGAAATCTTTAATCTTGATTAATTCAAATTGTTCAATTTTACAATCAGGTTTAACATCAAAAAACATTTTAAAGCTTGTATCATAAGCAAAATTAATATTTATTAAAGAAACAGCATTATTAAACCTTTTTATAAAATCGTTGAATGAATTAGTATATTCATTTAAGCAACAATCTTTTTGTAATTTGCAATTAAATTTATCTTTGATTTCAAAGATAATATCATTATCTTTTACAGTAATATCAAAGATAGTATTTGAATTTTTAATTGACTTTTTAATAATACAAGGTTTGCAATATTCTGGTAAAAGTCTTTTTATATCAGTAATTGTTTTAGAAATTGCAGTAAAGGGACCTTTGGCATTAAGAGTATCAAGTTCTATTAATTCTCTTAAATGAATTCTAAGAGAAACCAAATTGTCTAACTTTATAATTTGCTCAAGTAGTTCTTTAGATATAACAATAAAACCTCTACCACCTTTTTTTGCAGGAAGATAATAGGTGTCATAATCACAAAGGCAGAGATTAATAGTATATGTATCCAATTTACAAAATGAAATATAGCTATATTCTTGCAAGGTATTAAGATTATTAAAAATAGTCCTTTCAGAACAGCCAATAAAATTAGCTAAATTTCTAACATCTAAATTTTTTAATATTCCAAACCTATCAGGGTGATTAAAGTGAAGTAAAAGTAATAACTTTATTGCATTATTTTTTAATCGTGGTTTATAGCCATATTTATTTTTTTCATTGAAGTATACTTTTTTATAAACATTAGTAGTAGTGAGTTTTTTATGTGGACAGTTGTTACAAGTATTACACGCAGTTTTATATAGTTCACTATCTTCATTAAATGTTTTTATATATTCTTTCCATTTACAATCATTACAAGCTTCATTTTCATAGTCAATAACTTCTTTAGTTGTTTCAATTATCTCTTGATAATTTTTTTGAAGTCCAAGTGCTTGAATTAAAATAGATTTTCCAATATTTGTAAAGTTATCCACAACATTCACCACCTTTCTATATACCATATAATTTAACACTAATTGGCATTATTTTGCAAATGGCAAAATTTACTCCAAAAATGTCTACATTCTTAAAAAAAAGCCGTTTTTTTTCACTTTTTTGTCTACATTTTTAAGAAAAATGGCAAAATTTACTCCAAAAATGTCTACATAATTTCTTGAAATTTTTTTTAAAAAGAGGTTTTATTAAAAAATGCAAAATTTACTCCAAAAATGTCTACATTTTTAATTTTATATAATAAAAAATAATTTATAGTCTTGCAAACCCAGTATTTAAGCCAAAAATGTAGATATCTATAATAATATCTGAAATAAAAAAATGTAGAAAATAAATAGCTTTAGAATATATAGTATATAAAAAGTTTAAAAATGGGCAGAGTAAGCATGTTTTTTATCACTTTTTTACTCCAAAAATGTCTACATTTTAAAAATTTACTCCAAAAATGTCTACATTTTAATATAAATGCAAAAAATTACTCCAAAAATGTCTACATTTTCAGAGTAATTTAAGGATTATTACTTAAGATTTGTCTAAAGAAGTTAGATGTTTAGTATTATCGAAATGCAAATCTTCTATTTCAGCATCTGAAAGAGAAAGAAAGTGTATAATAAATATGCCATTTTTTAATTCAAATTGACTTATAGCAATATGATTATCAACAAATTCTTGAAGACTTTCTTGAATGAGTTGTAAATTTTTCTTTTTATTCTTTAATTTAAAACGAACAATTTTTTGAAAATAAGTATAACTATATTCATTAACTTTAGTTTCTTGGTTGGCAATTTGTTCACGTTTCATAGCATAGCATATTATTTTTGATAAGTTATTTTGTAAAACATCATAAGAAGCAGAAGTAATAGATATAAGCTTTTTTTGAATAATAGCATTACTTAGTATTTCTCCAAATTGAGCAATAGCATAAGGGCGTTCTGCGTCTTCTTTTATAGCAATATTATCAAATAAGTTAAAATACATTTTGCTGCCTTCTTCTTCATAGGAAAAATTATATTCTACAAGTTTGCGACAAGAATTAGAAATTTTATTAGTTACATTTTTTCCAACGTGATAATCAACAAGTTCTTTTCCAAGTGTGTTAAGGTCTACTACAACTGATTTTTCTCGTGAAAACTCCTGTATATTAATATTTGATATAAAGGCATTAACAAGTTTTAAATCGTTTGAATCCATAGATTTAGGTGGAGTAAGTTTTCCGTTATTAACAGTGACTTCCAATAATTCATCACCATTTTCATCAGTAATTATTTCTTTTAAAAGGTTATTAGAAGCTGTTTCCATCATTAATGTAAAAGAAGATGGACTAAATAAAGGCTTTTCTAATAGTTCTTCTGGAAACATTCTTAGATATGAATCAATGTTTCCAGCTAGTTCTTGTTCAATATATTTCCAAGCATTCATAATTAAATCATTTTTTAAAGAATTAAATACTGATTTGTTACTATATGTATATATTCCTGGAAATAGTATAAGCAGGCTGTTAGAGTCTTTTTTCCATTGTATAGCTTTTTCTTTATATTTGTTGATGATTTCAGCTATATCTTTATCGCCAAAAACTGTTGTATATTGGTCAACAGGAATAGAACGGGCCATATTAATAACAGGAGCAAGAGGGTGTTTTGGATTATCAATGCTTATTGAGTTGATATCATTAATATAAGATTTATACCATCTAGCTCTTTTTTGTAAGCGCGATTTTTTAATTTTTCCCATTATAGGAATTAAATCTTCACGACTTGTTTTTCCATCAAGATATTCCATTAATGTCAAGTCTATAAGTTCTGCAATAGTATTGCAAGGAAACTTAAAAATATCATGTTTTTTATAAAAGAAATCGGTAATAGTAGGGTCTATATTTTTTGAGAGTTCTTCAATAAACTGTCTTGAATATTGTTCCATTGTTATCTCCAATCTATAATATAAATTCTTAAGTTAAAGTCGTACTTTAACTTATATAATTATAGTTAAAAATAGTTAGAAATGCAAATATCATTCAGTTAAATATAAATGTTTGAAATGGATGAGTTCTTTAATTATTTTTTGGATTTTGTGTTGTGTGGTGGGTTGAGTTTTTTGTTTAGTATAGACATATGTAGCCTAATGGTGTAAAATGAAGTAAATATATTTATTAGGAGTGAGTTTTATGAACGATGGAAGTAAAGAAGTAGTATTAAGTGATGAATTTATAAATACTATATGGATATTTTTTAAATCTAAATTATCAAAACGAACACAACAAGAATATTTTGCAGTAATAAAAAGCTTTGTAAAAATAACTGGAAAAGACCCTTTAAAAATAACACAACAAGCTTGCGAACAGTATGTAACATATCTAAGAACACGAATGGAAAGTAATAGATTATCTTATACAACTGCTTTGATGAGAGTTTCTGTTATGAGAACTCTTTGTGAATATATAAAATACACAATGAATGAAAAAGGATATGATTATATAAATTATTTTAATGATATTTCCTTACCTGATATAGACAAAACTCTAAAAGAAGATATGCTTCCTTCAACAGATGAATTGAATAATTTATTAGAATTAACTAAGAATAACAGTGATAGTATGGCTTTCTTAATATTTTCACTTATAATAAAATGTGGTCTTACAAGTAGTGAAATTAGTAATTTGAATATAGAATATATTGTACTAGATATAAATAATAACATTTGTATTAATTTTCCACCTAAAAAAGGAGTTTCAAGGATAATAAAGCTTCCTGATGATATAAGCAAATTAATTGACAAGTATATAGAAGCCAATAACATTTATGAGGGTGCTGTATTTTTAAATAAACGACATACCAGATTAAAGGTACGAGATGCTGAAAGAATTTTAAATAAATATATATTAATAGGTCAAGAAAATGGATTGATTAAAAAACATTTTACAATGCAATCTATGCGCCATGCTTCAATACAATATATGTTAAAGGGGGGAGCTAGTGAACAAGCTGTAGCTAATTATACAGGAATAACAACTAAATGGATGTCAAGATATAGACGAGTAGTTAATTCAGCATTACTTGCAGATGCGGCAGATTATAATATTATAGAAATACGAGATAAAGATAGCTAATTTATTATTTTAAGTAAATGCAAATA
Source organism: uncultured Eubacterium sp. (assembly GCA_900551945.1). Classification (GTDB taxonomy): domain Bacteria; phylum Bacillota; class Clostridia; order Lachnospirales; family Lachnospiraceae; genus Lachnospira. The sequence continues at coordinate 56,850 of URYE01000002.1, forward strand.
ACATGGGTACTAGTTTAAAATTGGTACTTTTCAATCTTAACATTTATGATATAATAATTAATGTAAACAAGCACATAGTTATGTCAACGTAACTAACTGTTTATAACAATTCCCCCAATGAACCTATGTCTGCATAGGTTCATTTTTTTATAGTTTAATTAACAAAAGAGGTTGACAAATTAATTCAATCAGTTTAAATTATAATTAATAATAAATATTTATAAATAAACTGTTGATACGGAGATAAAAACATTATATGCGTTTACAGAGAGTTCGGGTCGGTGGAAGCCGAATAGAGAAGCAGATTGTTAAATGGACCGTTGAGGGCATGGTGAACGAGTATTTTTGCTTTATTATCCATGACGTAAGGCATACGTTAGTTGTCAGAAATATGTTTGTATTTCGTTGAGAGTGTGGTTAATTCACAAAGCAAGGTGGCACCGCGGAAAAGTAATTTCGTCCTTGACTAATATCTAAAGATGTTGGTTAAGGCTTTTTTTATGTCTAAAACCAACACAAATATCATATTAAAATTTTGTATAAACAAAATTAGATTGGAGACAGACATGATTAAAGAAGCAATAAGTAAATTAGTAAAAAGAGAAGACCTTTCAACAGATGTTATGGAACAAGTTATGGAAGAAATAATGACAAATCAAGCTACAGATGCTCAAAAAGCCTCTTTTTTAACGGCACTTGCAATGAAAGATGAAACTATTGATGAAATTACATCAGCAGCAAAAGTAATGAGAAATCACTGTGAAAAGTTCTTAAACGATATGGACGTGCTTGAGATAGTAGGAACTGGTGGAGATGGTTCAAATACATTTAATATATCAACATTATCTTCAATTGTTGTATCAGCGGCAGGAATACCTGTAGCTAAGCATGGAAATAGAGCAGCTTCAAGCAAATGTGGAACAGCCGATTGTCTTGAAACCTTAGGAGTAAAGCTTGACGTTGCACCGGCAAGAAGCGCACAGATTTTAAAGGATATCAATATATGCTTTCTATTTGCACAAAAATATCATACAGCTATGCGTTTTGTAGGTGGTGTTAGAAAGGAAATGGGAATTAGAACACTTTTTAACTTATTAGGCCCACTTGCTAACCCTGCTGGAGCTTCTATGCAGCTTCTTGGTGTATACAATGAAGACCTTGTAGAACCATTAGCTCATGTTCTTTCAAATCTTGGGGTTAAAAGAGCAATGGTAGTATATGGAACTGATAGTATAGATGAAATATCATTAAGCGCACCTACAAAAATATGTGAAGTAAGAAATGGTAACTTTAAAAGTTATGAAATCTCTCCAGAAATGTTTGGATTAAAACGTTGTGATAAGAATGAACTTGTAGGTGGAGACCCAAAAGAAAATGCTAAGATTGCTCTTGATATTTTAAATGGTGTAGAAGGCGCTAAAATGGACGCAGTACTCCTTAATGCCGGAGCAGCCATTTACATAGCTTCTGACGATATTACAATAAATGAAGCTATTGACAAAGCTCGTGCTATAATAAAATCAGGAAAAGCTAAAGAACAGCTTGAAAAGTTTATTAAACTTACTAATGAATAATAGTTTTAAAATTGTTGCTAACTAGAAAACGTTAGTTTTAAAAATAAATGTCGTAGGCTCTGTTATTATTAGCAGAGCCTTTTTATTCTCTATTTATAAATATTGCATATAATCAATTAATTTGATATTATATAATAAAATGTATAATAAATTTTTAACAATCAAACAAATATGACATTAAAGAGAAAAATTGTTGAATGGACAAAAGGTGAAAAAGTTTAATTTCTCTTGATAATGTGTATTATAAAACATATTTTAAAAGTATATTTTAAAGTTTAAGAGGTAAGTTTTAAACAAAGGAGAGACGTTTGTACGAATAAAAATTATGTATTAAAAGGTATATATAAAAATGCAAAAATATCTGAACGAATGAACTATTTATATGTATACACTGAAAAATATATAGGTGGTCGTCCTTTAATTAAAAAACAAGTTTCTTCCTACACAGTAATAGATGAAACTAATAAAGAAGAATATTCTTTTTGGAAAGGTGCTTTAGGCGTAGCCATACTAGGTGGAGCTGGTGCTATTGCTGGTGTAGGTGGCAAGAAGACAAACGAATATCTTAGTGCTATTGAATGGAAAGATGGTGAAAAAAGTTTAATCTCCCTTGATGATAAATTTTATAAAGTGTTTATTAAGAGTATGTTTTAAGATTTTAAAAATAAAGAAATAAATACATAAAAAAGGGATTGTTATGATAATAATTAATTCTATACTTTATATATTTTTATTATTGTGATAGTCCCTTTTAATATTTAATAGTAACCTAATATAAATTCTTATCATTTCAACTTGAACTTTATTTGACTTATTATAATCTTCCCTAATCTAATAATAACAAACTCTCTAATAATTTTTAGTTGCATTATAAAAAATAATGTAGTACTATAAAGCCATAAAATAAGTAGAGGTTTTTGCCAATGATGAAAGTATTTTATTGCCCTAGTTGCGAAAGAATTGCATACACAAAGTATCTACATGTAAGATGTAAAACTTGTGACAAGGATTGCATTAGATTTAAAATTAGTTATTCAGAATACACTATGCTTAATGCTGATGAAAGAAGAGCTTATCTGAATAAATTAAATTTAAAACATTAATATACTTAATGTTTCAGACTGTAGACAAAATCCGAGGCGAAAGCCTCGGATTTTTCTCGTTTCATAATTAATTAAAATGTGAAAAAATGCAGATAAATACTGACTTTGTAGCACTTTTTTGGTATAATTATTATATCAAAAATTAGGTGGTGAGTGCTTTATGATGACAGTTAATGCAGATAAAAAAAGAGAACAGATTCAGATGTTTTGTATGGATGATTTAGTACCGAAAGATCATCTTTTAAGAGTGATTGATAAAGCAATCGATTGGAACTTTATTTATGACCTTGTTCAGGATAAGTATTCTCCTAATTTTGAGCGCCCTAGTATGGATCCAGTAATGCTTATAAAGATTCCTTTTATTCAGTATCTTTATGGAATTAAAAGTATGAGACAGACTATAAAAGAAATAGAAGTTAATGTTGCTTACCGTTGGTTTTTGGGATTGGAAATGAATGATTCTGTTCCCCACTTTTCTACATTTGGTAAAAACTACACTCGTAGATTTAAGGATACAGACTTGTTTGAACAAATCTTTTCTCATATCTTATCAGAATGTTATAAGTATAAATTCGTTGATCCAACAGAAGTGTTTGTTGATGCAACTCACGTGAAAGCATGTGCTAACAGTAAAAAATGAGAGCAAAGATTGCTCATGAAGAAACTTTGTTTTATGAAGAACTCTTAAAAAAAGAAATAAATTCTGACAGAGAGGCTCATGGAAAGAAACCTTTGAAGGATTCAGATAAAGATAATGATAAGCCATCTTCTGGTGGAGGGATGAAAGACTTTACAACAGATGTTCCAAAAGATGAGAAAACTATTAAGTGCAGCACAACAGATCCAGAAAGCGGATGGTTCCGAAAGGGCGAGCATAAGCATGTATTCGCATATTCAATTGAAACTGCATGTGATAAGTTTGGTTGGATTCTTGGTTACTCAGTTAATCCTGAAAATATGCATGACAGCAGAACCTTTATAAGTTTGTATAATAAGATAAAAGATATAGGAATAAAAACACTTGTAGCGGATGCAGGATATAAAACGCCTGCAATTGCAAAGCTATTGATAGATGATGGTATCCAGCCACTTTTTCCATATAAGAGACCAATGACAAAACAAGGATTCTTTAAGAAATATGAGTATGTTTATGATGAATACTTTGATTGTTATATATGTCCTAACAATGCAGTTCTTAAATATTCAACAACTAATCGTGATGGGTATAGAGAATATAAGAGCTGTTCGGAAACATGCATTGACTGTCCATATATAAGTCAATGTACCGAAAGCAAAAATCATGTAAAATTAGTAACAAGACATATCTGGGAAGATTATATAGAGAAATGTGAAGATATAAGATTATCAATAGGAATGAAGGAACTTTATTCTCGCAGAAAAGAAACAATAGAGAGACTTTTTGGAACAGCTAAAGAGAATCATGGATTTAGATATACGCAGATGATAGGAAAAGCCCGCATGGAAATGAAAGCAGGGCTTACTTTTGCATGCATGAATCTTAAAAAATTAGCAAGGATGTTAGAAAAATACAGAGAGGTAAGTAGAGATTATCCACATAATATATCTAAAAAACAACATAAAATATTAAAAGATATAAAATCATTTAAAATTCAGAGAAAAATGGCACTAGGATTTGTATCCTAGTGCCACTTTGTCTACAGTCTGAAACATTAATATACTTAATGTTTTGCTTTTTGTTTAACTGTTGGAGTTAGATTTTTTATTTTTAATAGTATCACTTCGTTAAACCGAGATTTAGCGAAGTATTATATGAGTTAAAATATTCTTTACTTTTTAAACATTTATCTCTACTCCCTATGTTTTAGACTCCATTTTATTATAAATTAGTGATTGTTATTTTGAACCACAACTAAACTAACAATCACTAATTTATTTATTATTTCAATAATGAAAATCTAGCTCTATAAACTTATGCGCACATTCTATATGAACTACAAATACATAATAACTCTCTGATTTACCAACTATATTATGATTAAGATAACTCACAATAAAATAATTGTTATTTAATATCTCTTTTTAACAAAGCTATAAGATTTTCTACCTTGAATATATCATCAAATATAAATTCTTCTGCAAGTACTTCAAGATTATCTTCTGAATATTCGACTTCTCTTGAAAATATATGAACTGTTTCAATTCTATCTTCAAATGAAAATTCTCTGTTATTTTTAAGCCATTTGACAATATCCATATCTCTAATTACAAAATAATTAGTTACAGAAAGTTGTAATTTACCAAACACATCATGGTCATAAGAGGCTTTCATAAAATACCTGAACACAAAATACTTAAGCATATTAGAATATTCATAATTTCTATCTTTAATATATTCTGTAAATTCTTTTACTAAAACAGAATAATCTGCTGGACTCATATCTTCACTATGAAGCATATCATACATATCGTTAAGATAATACTGCCATTGCTCATTTAAGATTTCAAGTTCACTGTATGCGTTTAATATGCTTTCAACTTCATACATAGAACTATTTTCGTCTGTATTTATGTTTTGTTTATCTAATTGTAAGGCTTCGTAATTGTTTTGTTGTAATAAATTTATGATATTTTGAATTTCTTCCGTATTATTTTCATTAACAAGGTCTTGAATGTGCTTTCCTATCTCAATCATATATATCATTTTATTGTGAAGGGAAATACTTTCGTTATCAATCATTTTAAATAGTAAATCACGAACTTTAAATAAATAATTGGCAAGAACATTATCATATTCTGTGTCTATCACTTCTTCCTCGTCTATGTCTTCTATATCCATTGAAAAAGGTTTTCTATCTGTAAATATAATTCTTTCAGCTTCTTCACAGGCAAGTCCAATTCCTGTTTCTTTTATACTGCCATAATATTCTGTAAATCTTGGAAATTGTGTGCATACAACTCCCATTTTATCTTCACCTAGATTTTTATAGATTTCACATAAGTTTTCATTGTCAAGAAATGGACATTTTCCATCTTTAAGCTTGAAGCAGTATTCATCAGTTCTACCAATTGAAGCTCTTAATATATCGCCAAATTCACCTTCAAGATTAAGATAATAATTAGCTGTTTCATCATCTATATCAATTTCCCAACCGCCTATGCAACAATTATCTTTACATTTAGAAGCTATACAGACAAAATCTTTATAATAATGTGGTACTCTTAATTTCATAAAATAATCCTTTCAATTAAAATTTATTAATGTCACTTGTGCATTATTATTAAGTGGCTCACGTTTATCATATTCATACATCACCCATTGTATATTTTTATTACCATCTTTGATATAATTTTCACAACCATCACTAAATGATTTGTTAAAATCTTTTATATCTATTACTTTTGTTGATATATTTTTAAGATTAAAAGCTACGGAACTTATATCCATAAAAAACATATCTATATGTGTATTTTTTGAAGTGTTAAGATATGTATACAATTGACGTATAAACACTTTTTTATTACTTATATCAGGTGCAAAATCCGGTCTTGTCTTTAGATTTTCTCTTAAAAATAAATCAAATACAAGTACTTGCTCAAATTCAGATAATAAGTCTTGTTTGTCATTTTGTATAAGCCACTGTTCTATACATTTTATCAAAATATTATATCTTGTAATTCTTGAATGTTTTATTCCATAAAGGTTATTTTTTTCATAATATTTTGCAATATATTCAAATAAATCAAACTCTGAATTAAAAAACTTTATCCAGTAAGCAATCATATTTACATATTGTCGACTATTGTAATACAGCTCGACCATTTCTTCTATCTGCTTTAAATATAATACATCATCATAAGTAATCCATTTTGTATAAAGAACTTCATATGGAGCACAAGACTTGTATACAATACCATATTCTTTTGCCATTCTGTGCATTTTTGAACCTTTAAGCACCTTTAAAAAACCAAGTTGTAGCTGTTCTGGCTTTAATCTATATACGTAATTAAAGGAACGTTTAAAACTTTCAACATCTTCATATGGAAGTACTGCTATTAAGTCAAGGTGTTGATGTACATTTTGGTATTTATCAATCTTTTTAACGACATCAGATAAAATATCAAGGTTCATAACTCTATCAATTGCTTTTATTGTATCTTGATTAGTTGACTGTACTCCTATCTCAAGCTGAATAAGCCCTGGTCGCATTGTATTTATAATATCTATCTCATCTTGTTTTAATAAATCTGCCGCAATTTCAAAATGAAAATTTGTTATACCATTGTCATTATCTCTTAAAAACGAGAGAAGCTGTAATGTTCTATTGTGGTCGCAGTTAAATGTCCTATCAACAAATTTGACTTGTGCAACCTTGTTATCTAGGAAATATTTTAGTTCTGTAAATACTAAATCAAGACTTCTAAAACGTACTGACTTTTCCACAGAAGATAAACAATAACTACAGCCAAACGGACACCCTCTACTACTTTCATAATATATTATCTTATTTTCAAACAAAGACATATCATTATACACAAATGGAAGCTCATCCATATTAAGTAATGGTCTTACATTTGTTTCAATAAAATTTCCTGAACTATTAAATACAATTCCTAGTACATTATTAAGCTGATTATCAATATATATATTATCAGAACTACATAAATTCTCATAAATCATGCAAAGCTGCGTAAATGTAGCTTCTCCTTCTCCTACCATTACACCTTTAATATATGAATGATTATTAAGTACACTTTTGGCATTATAACTTACTTCTGGTCCACCAAGCCATATATCTGTATTTGGAAGAATTTTCTTTAACTCTTTTGCACATTCATACACATATTCAATATTCCAAAGATAACACGAAAATGCTATAACATCAGGTCTTATTTTATAAATTGCACTTATATAATCATCAACATACTGATTAATTGTAAATTCAGCTATTGATACTGTATCTTTAAATTCGCTTTTCTTATCGTGATATGCTTTAAGACTATATACAGCAAGATTAGAATGTATGTATTTTGTATTAATAGCTGTTAATAATATTTTCAAGTAATTACCTCTTTTCTAACTTATTACAAAAATAAGTCCACCACATTTCTACTTATTACTTGTAACAGTAGAAATATGGGAACTTCTTTGACATTGTTAAATATTTTTTAATAATTTACAAATGTATTTTAACTTACAACAACATCTGCAAGCTGATACCTTATAATTCCATCAATATCTTTTAAATTAAGTTCAACTTGATATCCTATTTTGCCTGCACTAAACATAATTGTGTCGTAATCATTAGCTTGTGTCTGAAAGGTTGTTGTAAATTGCTTTTTCATTCCGATAGGAGAACAACCACCATGAACATAGCCTGTAAGTGGCAAAAGTTCTTTTGATTTTAACATTTCAATTGACTTTTCTTTAACTGCCTTAGCTGCTTTTTTTAAGTCAAGCTCACATTCTACGGGAATTACAAATACATAGTAATTCTTTGACTTGCCAACTGTAACAAGTGTTTTAAAAACTCTTTCGGGGTCTTGACCTAGTACTTTAGCAACTTCTGTTCCACTTATTGCATCTGTTGATGAATAATTGTGTGGAATATATTTTACTTTCTTTTTATCAAGTATTCTCATAACATTTGTTTTTTCTTCCATTACTGACTACCTCTATACTAATCTTGTTGTCCACTTTGTACAATCCCATACATCTGTTGCAAGTCCATCATAAAATTCTGGCTCGTGGCATACCATTAATATACTTCCCTTATACTCTTTTAAAGCTCTTTTTAATTCATCTTTTGCGTCTACGTCAAGGTGGTTAGTCGGCTCATCTAATAAAATGATATTTGTTTCATTGTTAATTAATTTACAAAGTCGCACTTTGGCTTGTTCACCACCACTTAATACTCTTACCTTGCTTTCAATGTGTTTTGTTGTAAGACCACATTTTGCAAGGGCTGAACGTACTTCATACTGAGTATAACCTGGAAATTCCTCCCAGATTTCTTCAAGACAAGAGTTGTTATTATCTTTTGACATTTCTTGTTCAAAATATCCTATCTCAAGGTAATCTCCAAGTTCAACTGAACCACTTAATGGCTTGATAAGTCCTAAAATACTCTTTAAAAGTGTAGTTTTTCCAATACCATTTGCACCAATAAGCGCAATCTTTTGTCCTCTTTCCATAGAAAGATTAAGTGGACTTGATAAAGGTTCATCGTAACCAATTACTAGATTATCTGTTTGGAAAATATATCGTGATGGAGTTCTTGCAACTTTGAAATTAAATTCTGGCTTTGGCTTTTCCTGTGCCAGCTCTATAACGTCCATGTTATCAAGCTTTTTTTGTCTTGACATTGCCATATTTCTTGTTGCAACTCTTGCTTTATTACGAGCAACGAAGTCTTTAAGGTCTGCAATCTCTTTTTGTTGTCTATTATATGCAGCTTCCATCTGAGCTTTTTTAACAGCATATACTTCTTGAAACTTGTCATAGTCACCAACATATCGGTTTAACTGTTGATTATCCATATGGTAAATAATATTAATAACACTATTTAAAAATGGAATATCATGTGATATTAAAATAAATGCGTTTTCATAATCGTTAAGATATCGTTTTAACCACTCAATATGCTCTACATCAAGATAATTAGTAGGCTCGTCAAGAAGTAATATATCTGGCTTTTCAAGAAGTAGTTTACCTAATAAAACTTTAGTTCTTTGACCACCACTTAAATCACATACGTCTTTATCAAGTCCAAGTTCAAGAAGTCCTAGCGCTCTTGCAACTTCTTCAACCTTTGCATCAATCATATAAAAATCGTGCATTGTAAGCATATCCTGAATAGTTCCAAGTTCTTCCATATAACTTTCCATCTGCGCTTCATCAGCATCACCCATAAGCGCACATATCTCGTTCATACGTTCTTCTTGCTGATATAGAAAGTCAAAGGCTGATGCCATAACTGAACCAATAGTCATTCCCTTTTCAAGGACTGCATGCTGGTCAAGATATCCAACTCTTACATTCTTTGACCATTCAACTTTACCTTCATCTGGCATAAGTTTTCCTGTTATTATGTTCATAAATGTTGACTTTCCCTCACCATTTGCACCAACAAGACCTATGTGTTCTCCCTTTAACAATCTAAACGACACATCTTCAAATATCGCTCTATCACCAAAACCATGTGATAAATGTTCTACATTTAATATACTCATATTTACTCCTTATCAACTTTGTATTTTACTAAATATTATTTTAATTAATTAAATATTTCGTTTAAAGCTTAATCTTATTAAATCATAAACTCTAAGTTTTTATTATATCAGCAAAAAGGGGTTGTTGCACTAAGAAAATTTTATACAAAATATAGATAGTTAATTCGTAAATTATTCTATATTTATATAAATTTTCGTTAATGCGACAGCCCCTTTTATAAATATAAATTATAATGAAATAATATTAAACTGTGCAAGTGAATATACTACAAGAATAACTATAAGAAATACTGGAGCTATATACTTTATAACAACTTCGTAAATAGCTTTTCTTCCAAATACTTCCTCATTCTTACATACTTCATCAGTAACCACCTTTGTTCCAACATTCCAACCAATAAGAATACTTGTACATAATGCAACTATTGGCATAATTACACTGTTACTTATATAGTCAAAGAATGTAAGGAAGTCCATTCCAAGCACTGTAATATTTGACCAAATACCATTACCAAGTGAAGATGGTACACCAAGTATGATACAAATAACAAATATTATCATACATGACTTAAGTCTTGATATCTTATACTTATCCATAAGCATTGAAGTTATAGCCTCCATAACTGATACTGAACTTGTAATTGCTGCAAAGAATACAAGCACAAAGAAAAGAAATCCAAGTATAAAACCACCCTTCATCTGTGTAAATATCTTTGGAAGTGTTATAAACATAAGACCAGCACCACCACTTGACATACCTGCTTCTCCACTGAATACATAAACAGCAGGGATTACCATTAAACCTGCAAGAAGCGCTATAATTGTATCAAATATTTCAATCTGATTAACAGACTTTACAAGACTTACATCATCTCTTGTATATGAGCCATATGTAATCATAATACCCATAGCAAGACTCATTGAATAAAACATCTGTCCCATTGCAGCACATACTGTCTTTAATGAAAACTTTGAAAAATCTGGTAAAAGATAATACTTAACACCTTCTATTGCTCCCGGTATTGTACATACATATATTGAAATTGCGATAGCAAGTACAATAAGAAGTGGCATAAGCACCTTACTGAACTTTTCAATACCTTTTTCAACACCAAGAACTACGATTACAGAAGTAAGAACGAGGAATATAATAAAGAATACAAGTGGTGCGTATTCTTGTCCTATAAAACCTCCAAAATAACTACTATCTGCCGCAGCACTAGCCTGTCCTGTAAGATATACAGTAATATACTTAGTTACCCAACCACCAATTACACAATAGTAAGGTAAGATAATAACAGGTACACTAAATGCTAACCAACCAAGAAACTTATAATTCTTATTAATCTTAGCATAAGCTTTTATTGGACTTAACTTAGTCTTTCTTCCTATTGCTATTTCTGTTGTCATTAATGTAAAACCAAATGTAAGCGCAAGAATAATATACACAAGAATAAATATTCCACCGCCATACTGAGCTGCTAAGTAAGGAAATCTCCAAAGATTACCAAGACCAACAGCACTGGAAGCCGCCGCTAATACGAAGCCTAAACCACCAGTAAAACTACTTCTTTTTTTCTCCATAATTAATAGACCTTTCTATGATTTAGTGCATAAATCATGCAATTTAATTATTTTATAAAAATTTAGTAGTTTTTTCAATAGCTATTCACAATTTGGATAAATATTCTATGTTTAATGTATAATTATACATATTATTTCTTGATAGTATCAAATAAATAAAAATGTGGCTATCACATTAACAAAAATTCATACAAAATATAGGGGTATTTATTAATTAAATATTTTGTATAAAATTTCTTATTGCGATAGCCACATATAATAGCTTAAAAATATTATTTTAAAGTACCATTCTTTTCCTTAATGGCACATATAGGACATAAACACTTTCCATTCTTAAATTGCCAACCTTGTTGTCTTAACATTACTTCAACGGCGGCTTGTGAAACATACGGAATATCATCAATTCTATTACACTTATCACATCTTGCTCCTGCTACAATCATAACTATACCTATCCTTTCTAGTCATTAAACCTTCTATAATAAACAAGTAATCTATTTCCCTGCACCTTTACCTTTTTTAATTGAACTTTACCATCAAGAAATTCCTGAGGAACATTATTAATAAAATACTTCTGAAACATTGCTCTCATCTGTATATTTCTTGACCTTTGTAATGCTGAAATAATAAAGATAGCCAGCACACTTATAATCTTTACTAATACATTAGTGTTATACCAATACATAAGCAAAAGATTTTCTGAAAAAAGAGATAAAACAGTGCAAATAAGTACGACATATACTACCGTATTCATGTATGCCTTTACCCAATCTACAAATTTTAAAGTACTAAGTTTGGAGTAGAAATTATGATAATTTCTGCTTTCTTCATCTGTTATAGCCAACTCATATATTTCCATACTTATTCTCCCTTCTTCCTAAATTTATATTACAATTATTAACACTTTTATTATATAAACTTTTAATTATGACTTCAAGTAAGAACTATTAATAAATATGTTAAATTTTTGTTACATTTATGAGTATTATTTGTGAAAGTATTTTTAGTAAATTGAAGATATAAAAAATGGAACTGGCACACTAAGAAAACATTATACAAAATATAAATACTTGATAATAATATTTGTATATCTTGTATAAATTTCATTAATGCGACAGTCCCATTTATAATTCAAGCTCTAAAATTAGTAAACTACATTTCTTAACTTAATCGTCACTTAATAATTCTTCAATATACTTTACTGAAATATCAAGATAATTAGATATTTCATACAATGGAATATTGTTATCATGCAGTATAAATATTAGCTCATTTGTAGAAGTACCCTTTTCTTTTTCTGCATGAATAAAATAACGAATTTGTTCTTCATTCATAACACATACCTCACTTTTTATTCAGTTAATTTCCCGATTTTTTTTAATAATAACAAACAAACCCTTAATATACAAGCTTTTTTCCAATATTTTCCATTTAATTATAATACCTAAATTTGCTTTGATAAATTAATCATCTCTATCGCCCCAACAGCACAGTCATAGCCTTTGTTACCAGCCTTAGTTCCAGCTCTTTCGATTGCCTGTTCAATATTTTCAGTTGTAATTACACCAAACATCACTGGAATATCTGTATTTAAACTTACATTTGCAATTCCTTTTGATACTTCACTACACACATAATCATAATGAGTTGTTGAACCTCTTATGACTGCGCCAAGACATATTACTGCGTCATATTTTCCTGATTTTGCGAGTTTACTTGCCATAAGTGGTATTTCAAATGCGCCAGGAACCCAAGCTAAAGTTATATCATCATCTGATACGTTGTGCCTTACAAGACCGTCAACACAACCTGATACTAATTTTGATACAATAAATTCATTAAATCTTGCTGCTACAATAGCAATCTTACTTCCATTAGCTACTAAATTTCCTTCTAAAACCTTCATATTATCCTCTTTTCTGCACACATTTTTTAATATTTTACCTAGACCCACTCAGTATTACAAGGTCTACTTTATTTATATATTTTGTGTGCTAAATATATTTTTTTATCATTAAATATTTATTAATTGTTAATATTAATTATTTATGGAATACATATGTCCCATTCTTTCTGCCTTAGTTCTTAAGTAAAATGCGTCTATTTTATTTGGTGCTATTACAATTGGAACTCTTTCAACTATCTCAAGTCCAAACTTATCTATATCATATATCTTTTGTGGATTATTAGTAAGTAAACGTATTTTTTTAACTCCTAAATCTTTTAAAACCTGAGCACCCTCCCAGTACTCTCTTAAATCTTCTGGAAAACCTAATTTAAGATTAGCATCCACTGTATCAAAGCCTTGTTCTTGTAGCTCATATGCTTTTAACTTATTAATAATTCCTATACCCCTACCTTCTTGTTTCATATAAAGCAATACGCCACGACCTTCTTTTTCAATCATTTGCATTGATTTTTGAAGTTGTTCTCCACAGTCACATCTCATTGAGCCAAATGTATCTCCCGTCAAACACTCTGAATGAACTCTACAAAGTACAGGTTTTCCATCATCAATATCACCTTTAATAAGTGCAAGGTGATAATTTCCATTTATGCTATTTACATAACCACATATCTCAAATTCACCGTATTTTGTAGGCATTTTTGCTCTTGCTTGTCTTATCATAAGCTTTTGATTTTCACGTCTATAATCTTGCAATGCTTTTATCGTAATTATTTTTATATTATGCTCTTTTGCAAACTCTTTAAGCTGAGTTGTACGCATCATAGTTCCGTCTTCTTTCATAATTTCACAGCAAAGACCACATTTTTCAAGCCCTGCAAGCTCACATATATCAACAGTTGCTTCTGTGTGACCATTTCTTTCAAGAGTTCCACCTTTTTTGGCTATAAGTGGAAACATGTGTCCTGGTCGCCTAAAATCCTCAGGCTTTGCATCTTCACTAACAGCTTTTCTTGCTGTAATAGAACGCTCTAGAGCAGATATACCAGTTGTTGTATCAACATGGTCAATAGATACGGTAAAGGCTGTACAGTGATTATCTGTATTATTAGCTGTCATATAACCTAAATCAAGCTTATTTGCAAGCTCCTCACTCATTGGCATACAAATAAGCCCTTTTCCGTAAGTTGCCATAAAATTAATATTTTCTGTTGTAGCAAATTCTGCGGCACATATAAAATCACCTTCATTTTCTCTGTCTGGGTCATCTATAACCATAATAATTTTTCCTTGTTTTATATCTTCTATAGCTTCTTTAACTGTGTTAAATTCTGACATAATCTTCATCCTTTCTTAATAAAATCCGTTATTTTTTAAAAAGTCTGTAGTAATATTATTTTTATTTGTATCATCAACTTTATCTTGATTTGCAATATCTTTTACTCCATAATACTTTACAAAATTTTCAACATATTTTCCGATAACATCGCACTCAAGATTAACTGTATCCATCTTATGTTTTTTTAATAAAATGGTTTCTTTTCCCGTATGTGGAATAATAGATACCGCAAAACAATTTGGCTTTACATAAGCTACTGTAAGACTGATTCCATCTATTGCAATAGAGCCTTTGTTTACTATGTTTTTTAATATATCTTTTTGTGGTGATATCTCTACAATTACAGCATTATCTTCTTTTGTCACATTATTTATTATTCCACAGCAATCAATATGACCTGATACTATATGACCACCAAATCTACCATTTGCTGACATCGCTCTTTCAAGATTAACTTCGCTTCCACTCTTTAGCTTGCCTAGATTAGAACATCTAAAAGTTTCTGGCATAACATCAACTTCAAATTCAGCTTCTGAATACTTAACAACTGTAAGGCACACTCCATTAACTGCAATGCTGTCGCCTAATTTTACATCTGATAGCACTTTTTTTGCTGAGATTACAATACTATTAGAAAATATCTGTTTAACTTTTCCAACTTCTTCTATAATTCCTGTAAACATACATACCTCCATTAATACACTATATCGCCCTCAATCATATAATCTCTATCAAATGTGGTTATACTAGAATTAACAATATTAAAAGCTTCTGACACCTCTGACACGCCAGCTCCACCTACTGGAGTAATAGCCGCTTTACCACCGAATATTTTCATACCTATATACCCATAAAAATGATTTACTATTCTTGCTTGTAATGCACTAAAATTAAGTGTTGCGCCACCTTCTAACAATATACTGTCAATCTGCTTGTCATACAGTATTTTCATAAGCTCGCATAAATCTATATGTTCGCCCTTTAATGACACTTCAATTACTTCAATTCCCATAGCTTTTAAAATATTAATCTTTTCAAATATCTTATGTTTATTATCATTTATAATATTTTCAGATATTTTTGCTGTTACAATATATGTCTTATATTTATCTGCACTTTTACATATATTGCTATCTAGTGGAATATTAAGATGTGTGTCACAGATTATTCTTATAGGTGAAATACCATCTTTCATCCTACAATTAAGCATTGGATTATCTTGTATTACTGTGCCAATGCCTGTCATTATTGCGGTGTACTTGTGCCTTAAAAAATGTACATGGTTTCTGCAAGCTTCATTTGTTATCCATTGTGATTTACCTGTTTTTGTTGCTAACTTTCCATCGGCAGTCATAGCATATTTCATAGCAACGTAAGGCGTATGTGTTGTGATATAGTGGAAAAATATTGGATTTAACTTATCACATTCTTCTTTGCATATATCTTCATATACTGTTATGCCATTTTGCCTTAATAATTCGCAGCCTTTTCCTGCAACTAAAGGATTAGGGTCTTTTGAACCTACATATACTGTTGTAATTCCCGAATTTATTATTGCTTCTGTGCATGGTGGAGTTTTGCCATAATGACAGCAAGGCTCAAGTGTCACATACATTTCTGCACCTTTCATGCTTTCGCTGCATTTCATAATTGCATTGCGTTCAGCATGAAATTCACCGCATTTGTGATGATAATCCTCGCTTATAATTTTCCCATTCTTTACAATGACTGCACCGACTAAAGGATTAGGATGTACATTTCCAATACCTTTTTTAGCAAGCTCAATTGCTCGCTTCATGTACTGTATATCCATTTTTCAGTCCTTTCCAATCTTCAGAGAAAAAAAGAACCCTAAACCGTTATGGCTCAGGGTATTATAGACTATTTATATATATCAAAAATATATTATATATTGCAATAAATATTATTTTTAATAGTTTTATAATGTACTATTAATCTACTATACAGTTATTAATATTAACTTATATAAATACTATATTAAAAATTAATACTAAAAAATAACAATATAAATATTCTGATATATAGTTATATTTAATCTTCTTCCATCCAGACTATAACTGTCGGCTCCGGAATTTCACCGAAATCTGCAATAAAGCTTGTGGGCTATAACCACCGATTGGGACTTGCACCCTACCCTGAAGATTTATTTATTTTACTTTTCTATCACAGTATAGCACTATAGTTGTTATATATCAATAGTATTTTAAAATTAATTATAACAAATTTATAATATAGACAACTTAGTACTTATTACTCTTTAGCAAGTTATTAAATTCTTTTTACTTACTTCATAACTCTTAATTTTTCTGGCTTATCTACTGGCTTTATATCTTGATTAATATGATTTTTTAAAGCTTCAAGTTCCTTGTTATCACTTTCCATAATAAGTCTTACTAATTCTTTAGTAATAAGATATGCACCATATTTATTAAGATGTGTATCTTCTGAAATTGTATCTTTCTTTTTCATTTCTATATCAAAATCATCGGGCCATATCCCTTTATTAATTCCCTTTTTAATTGACATAAGATAATGAATATTAGCTTGTCCTATTTTTTCAAACAAAGCTTTTGAAGCTTCAAACAAATCAATAAGTGGTACATTACACTCTATCGCAAGTTGTTTTGCTGCTCTTATATAACTGAAATTATTTCCACCATGAAGACCTGCACCATCTTTTAGCTTACCATCATCGTTAAATACTGTTCTTGCAACAGCTGTTACTATTACAGGAATTGCTCCATGCTCTCTTGCCATATCAACATATTGCTTTAAAAACCATTTATATGTACCTTTACTTCCGTCTGAAGAATATGGATAGTATTTTTCATGTGGATATTCTGATAACATATTAAGAACACTGTCAATAACTGCTTGTTTATCTTTGATATTATTATCTGCATATAAAGCATTTATATACTCTTTTGGAATATATGTTTTATCTACAAGTTCACCTGGTATTAAAGGATATCTTCCATTACTATCTGGCTGACCTAAACTTACAAGTCTATTAAACATAGTTCTATATTCTTTAGAATTGTCATCATTATGACAAAATTCAATTAAAAGATAATCACCTTTTTGAATATTGTCATTTATTTTATCAAATCTTCCTTCATTGATAAAAAGTCTTGAACTTCTACCACCTTTTGCCATGTTAATAACCTCACAATCATTACATGCCATTTGTTTTAAGTATTGTCCCCAACCAGCAATAAACTCTTCATCTGTATAATCTTGTACTAAAGAGTCACCAGCAAGATAAATTTTCATAAATAATCGCCTCTTTACTTTTATCTATTGTCTACTTTCTCTGGATACATATCGTGATTTGCCATTCTGTTAAATGCTATTTCTTCCCACTTTGTACCTGGCTTTCCATAATTGCAATATGGGTCAATTGATATGCCTCCTCTTGGTGTAAACTTACCCCAAACTTCTATATACTTTGGCTGCATAAGTTTGATAAGGTCTTTCATTATTATATTAACACAATCTTCGTGAAAATCACCATGATTTCTAAAACTAAAAAGATAAAGTTTTAACGATTTACTTTCAACCATCTTTACTTCTGGTACATAAGATATTGTTATTGTTGCAAAGTCTGGCTGACCTGTAATTGGACAAAGACTTGTAAATTCGGGACAATTAAACTTTACAAAATAATCGTTATCTTGATGTTTATTTACAAATGTTTCAAGAACTTCTGGTGCATAATCGTCTTTATACTTAGTTCCTTGATTGCCGAGTAATGTTATACCTTTTGTTTCTTCACTATTTCTTCCTGCCATATAATTTTCTTCCTTTTTATTAATTATTTTTAATTGCTGGGTCTTTAACTCCATTTAACCTAAAAGCTTCTGCTCTGTCGATACAAGTACCACATTTTCCACAAGGAGTATCACCGCCTTCATAGCAACTCCATGTATACTCATAAGGAACTTTTAAGTCAAGTCCCATTTTTACAACTCCTGCTTTTGTCTTATTAATAAATGGTGCAACTACCTTTAATTGCTTTCCACTTCCTAAATAAATTGCTTCATTTATTGCTTTATTAAATTCATCACTACAATCTGGATAAGCACTTCCTGCTGAGTCATCGCTGTGAGCTCCATAGTATATAACATCACAATTCTTTGAAAGTGCTATACTTGCTGCGCTTGATAAAAACAGACCATTTCTAAATGGAACATAAGTTGATACAGGTGTACCCTCTGTCTTTTTAATCTGTTCTGAATATGCTTCTTTTGGAATTTCTTTATCTGAATGTGAAAGAAGTGAACAGTCACTATACTGAAATATCTTTGCCAAATCAAGATAAAGATGTTCTACACCATAATATTTTGCAACATCTTGTGATGCTTTAATCTCTTTATCATGCTTTTGACCATAAGAAATAGATAATGCAATAACATTGTCTTTTCCATACTTATCTACTGCAATTCCTAAACAAGTTGCACTATCAACTCCACCACTGAGTAAAACCATTGCTTTCATCTTTAAATCTCCCTCTTAATGTTCTTGTAAATGTCTTTGAATTATTTTTCTTGATACCCCTTGCTGTCATACAACTGTGACACCCTTCAATCATAACAGCAACATCTTGTGAGCCTGTAATCTCGCTGATAATCTCTGCTATATCTGAACCAATTCGCTCTTGAAGCTGTAGTCTTTTTGATACCATATCAGCTACTCTCGCTATCTTACTTAGTCCTATAACTTTGCCATTAGGTATGTATGCAACTGTTACTTTACAGTCATACATAAGTGCCATATGATGTTCACAATAACTAAATATATCAATATCTTTTACAACCACCATATCTTTGCTATCTGTTTTAATATCCATATCTTCTTCAAATGTCTTATCAAACATCTGCGCTATTTCATGGTTAGTGTAATTCATTCCTTCAAAAACTTCTTCGTACATCTTTGCAACTCGCTTTGGAGTATCAATAAGACCTTCTCTTTCTGGGTCATCACCTAATGCTTTTAAAATCTCTCTGATATGATACTCTATTTTTTCAGTATCTATCTTCTTATTATTAACACTATTATTTTCCAACACTTTCACCTCAAACTTTTATTTTATACACCTTTAGCTTTTGGGTCCCATATAAACTTGTGCATTTGTAATTGTAAATTGACATCATTCATGTTTTCTTGCTTCATAAACTCTACTATATCAGCAGGACTTATAAGCCCAAAGGCTGAGCTTAGATAAACACTACATTTTTCAGTAAGCTTATATTTTTCTATTACTTGTTTTGCTGTCTTTAAATCGTCAACACTTCCGCACACAAATTTTACAGTGTCTTGTTTATCTACATTAGCAAAGTTAGGCATACACATAAATTCTTCCATGCCACTACATGAAGTTTTATAGTCGACTGTAAATGTCAAGTTATTTATTATATTATTTTTAGTTATATACTCTTGACATTTCTTTCTTATCGACAATATATCTACACTTCCATTAGTTTCAATCTCTACTCTTAAGTTATTTTCTAAAAGCATTGTTATAAGCTGTGATATATTTTCTTGTAAAAGAGGCTCGCCACCTGTAAGTGTTACATTTTTAACTTTAGTATCTAATATGTAATCAAGTATTTGTTTGGCTGTCATAGCTTCAAAAGGTGTATCTTTATTATTAGCCCACATAGTATCGCAATATTTACACTTTAAGTTACAACCCGTAAATCTTATAAATACTGCAAGCTGTCCTGCTCTCTTACCTTCTCCATTAATACTTACAAACTTTTCTGCTACTTTATATTGATTGTAAAAATCAGACATTACCTTCTCCTATGTTTATATTTAGTTTTCTGTATATGTCGCTGCATTGTTTGGTGTTTCATATACTGTTACAGCTTTTATGTTATAACCACATTTTTTCATTTCATCAAAAAAATACTTTGCAAAATTTTCTGCTGTTGGTCTAAAATCAAATTCAAGTATTCTAAAATTTTCTTCTTTTAAGGCTTGTAATGTATTTTCTTTTAATGAACCTTTTTCTATAATAAGTGAATGGTCAAGTTCATCACCTTTAGCCTTTAAATCTTTTTTTAAATCGCCAAAATCCACATACATTCCATTGTGTTGCGTATCTGTGCATAACTCATCAGTCATAACTTCTAATACTATTCTCCATCTGTGTCCATGAAGATTACTACACTTTCCTTGGTAACCTGAAAGAAAATGTGCTGAATCAAAACTGCACTCTGTTTTTAAAATATACATAATTTTCTCCTTACCCGAATTATTTTTTATGTTAATATTGCAAATTTGTTCGCATAAAAAAGACACCAGATATTTCTATCCAGTGTCTGATATTTAGAAATCACATTATTAATATAACTTTGTCATATTAAAATAAATTATCACAATCAGTCCTGGTTTTATTTATAGACAGGAAGGTACAAATGAACTGTCTTTATCTTTTTATACTATGTATCTTAAAACGTGTGCAAGTCTAGCACATTAATAATACATTGTCAATAAATATTGTTAATATTTTTACTTATAAAATATTAGCTTTGTGAAAACTACATCTGTATGTCGCCAACTTTGTCATCACAAGCATAATATACTTTGTTATCTTCTGGCTTAACATACACTCTTAAATTCTCTGGATTGTCGATACAACCTTCAATCTTTTTAATTATTGCAGATAAATCAACTTCTTTTCCATCATACTGTAAATATACTTTTGCATTACCTGAATTCTTAATTGTTTCAATTCTTTTTAATACTGGCTCTGCCTTTGTTGTTTCAAGCATTTTTACATCTTCTTTAGCTGTTTCTAACTTCATCTGCTCCTGCTTTGATGTTTCAATTCTTTTGGCTTCTGCTTTGGCTGTTTCTAATCTTTTAAGCTCTTGTCTATATGCTCTGCTATTTTTCTTTGCCATGTTAATATTAACCCCTTTCAATTTTCCTTATAATATTAAGTATACATCTTTTTTTATATTTTTTCTACCTTATTTCTACTTTATTGTATAAATTTTATTTTTTTTCGACACAATTTCCCCAAATCCTAGTATTAACTTAAATTTCTATTACTATAACCCAATTATTAATTTCAATTATCTTACTAAAATTTATTGAAATAATAGAATAAATTAGTATCAAGAGCCTACTTGACATTTAATTTCAATTGTGATTAAATATGTCGGAAGCTACATGTAGTTACCTACATTTTGTTTAATCTTATTGGAAATATAAACTATTTAATAAGAATGGAGGAGAATGTTGAAAAATGAAGATACTGATATCGGGCTTTTGATCAAAAAAATCAGCGAAGATATCAATAAAAAGTGTAATAATGATTTAAAAGTATGGGGAATTACTCTTTCCCAGCTTCGTATCTTAGGTTTTGTCAAATGTCGTCAAGAACAAGGTATCCTTACTTCTCAAAAGGATATAGAAAATCATTTTGAAGTATCCCACCCCACTGTTGTTGGTATTCTTAACAATCTAAAGGATAAAGGGCTTATAACAACACAAACTGATGAAAATGACAAACGTATCAAAAGAGTTTTTTTAACTCCTAAAGAAAATGAATTTCATTCATATCTTACGAAAACAACGCTTGAAACTAACAACCAGCTTTTATGCGGTATAACAAAAGAAGAACAAACGGTACTACTTAATCTGCTTCACAAACTAAAATCAAATATTCAGAAAGGAAATAACAATAACTATGCTGAAAACATTAATGAAACAAATAAAACAGTATAAAAAAGACTCATTTTTAACAATGTTTTTTGCTATGCTAGAAGTATTTATGGAAATTGCAATCCCTGTCCTTATGGCTTCTATTATTGATGACGGTATTGCAAAGCAAAATATTTCCCATGTATACAAATACGGCATAATCATGCTTCTTACAGCACTTGTAAGTTTAACTTGTGGTTATCTGGCAGGTAAATTTGCTGCAAAGGCTTCAACTGGATTTGCATGTAATTTAAGAGATGGAATGTATAGTAATATACAAACATTTTCATTTGCAAATATTGATAAGTATTCAACTGCTGGTCTTGTAACTCGTCTTACTACTGATGTTACAAACGTACAAAACGCTTATCAAATGATAATCAGAATGTGTATAAGAGCTCCATTTTCTCTTATCCTTGCGCTTATTATGGCAATTTCTATCTGTCCTCAGATAAGTGTGGTGTTCCTCGTTGCAATTATCTTTCTTTCAGTCTGTCTTGGAACTATTATTTACAGAGCAATGCCAATATTTAACGATGTATTTAAAAAATATGATGACTTAAATGCTAGTGTTCAAGAAAATATTACTGGTATGCGTGTTGTAAAGTCTTTTGTTAGAGAAGATTTTGAAAATAAAAAGTTTGAAAAGGCTGTAAATAACCTTTACCGCTTATTTGTTAAAGCTGAAAGTAACCTTGCATTTAACAACCCATCTATGATGGCAGCTATGTATGGCTGTATTCTTGCTATTTCATGGCTTGGTGCTAAGTTTATTGTAGGTGGAACTCTTACAACTGGTGAGCTTACAAGTCTTTTTACTTACGTTATGAGTATTTTAATGAGTCTTATGATGCTTTCAATGGCATTTGTAATGATTACAATTAGTATCGCAAGTGCAAAGCGAATTGCGGAAGTAATCAACGAAAAAGCTGACCTTGTAAGCCCTGAAAATGCTGATACTGTTATTCCTGATGGAAGTGTAGTTTTTGAACACGTTAACTTCTCTTATAAAAAAGGAAGTAAAAATTTTGTGCTTTCAGATATTGACTTTAAAGTTAAATCTGGTGAAACTATTGGTATTATCGGTGGAACGGGAAGTTCTAAGTCAAGTCTTGTCAACCTTATAAGCCGTCTTTATGATGTATCAGAAGGCTGTGTTAAAGTTGGTGGTAAAGATGTAAGAACTTACGACCTTGAAGCTTTGCGTAATCAAGTTGCAGTTGTTTTACAAAAAAATGAACTTTTTACAGGTACAATTCTTGATAACTTAAGATGGGGTAATGAAAATGCCACTGAAGAAGAATGTATCAATGCTTGTAAAGCAGCTTGTGCTGATGAATTCATTGAAAGATTTCCTAGAAAATATTATACACATATTGAACAAGGCGGTAGCAACGTATCAGGTGGTCAAAAACAGCGACTTTGTATTGCAAGAGCCTTACTTAAAAAGCCAAAAGTACTTATTCTTGATGATTCCACAAGTGCTGTAGATACTTCCACTGACAGTAAAATTCGTAAGGCATTTCGTGAAGAAATACCAGGAACTACTAAGTTTATTATTGCACAAAGAATTTCAAGTATTCAAGACGCAGATAGAATAATTGTATTAGATGATGGTAAAATTCAAGCAATTGGGCCACATGATGAACTTATAAAGACTAATGAAATTTATCGTCAGATTTATGAAGGACAAACTAAGGGAGGCGGTGACTTTGATGAAAACTAAGAATATTTATAAATCAAATGGTATGAAAAAAATATTCCAGCTTTTATTTTCGGAATACAAATGGCACTTGCTTTTCGTTATCCTAGGAATATTAGGTTCTGCCCTTGCTACTGTTAAGGGTACTTTATTTTTGCAAACTCTTATTGATGATTATATAACACCTCTTATAAGTAGTGATAACCCTGACTTTCAGCCACTATTTCAAGCACTTCTTAAAATGGGCTGTATATACGGCGTAGGTCTTATATGTTCATTTGCATATAACAGAATTATGGTTAATGTAGGTCAAGGCACTATGAAAAAAGTCCGTACACAGTTATTTACACACATGGAATCACTTCCTATTAAGTATTTTGATACTCATGCTCATGGTGATATTATGTCTGTGTACACAAATGATACTGATACTTTAAGACAGTTTGTTGGTATCAGCCTTCCTCAGCTTTTAAACAGCTTTATTTCTATTATAAGTGTGTTTGTAAGTATGGTAATTCTTAACGTTCCTCTTACAATACTTACTGTTGCAATGGTTGTTGTAATGCTTATTTCAACACGTTTTATTGCTGGAAAGTCTGGTAAATACTTCGGTAAACAGCAACAACATCTTGGTGAAGTTAATGGCTACATTGAAGAAATGATGGGTGGCCAGAAAGTTATTAAGGTATTCTGCCATGAAGAAGAAAGTCTTAAGGAATTTCGTGTTAAAAACGAACAGCTAAGAGATAGTGCTGACAAGGCAAATGGCTATGCTAATATCCTTATGCCTGTAATCGTTCAGCTTGGTAATGTAAGTTATGTTTTATGTGCCATAGCAGGTGGTACTCTTGCATTAAATGGCTATGCAGGACTTACAATTGGTACACTTATATCTTTCCTTACATTAAATAAGAGCTTTAATCAGCCATTTGGTCAGATAAGCCAACAGCTTAACAGTGTTATTATGGCACAAGCTGGTATTGATAGAATTTATACATTGTTGGATGAAGTCCCTGAAACTGATGAAGGACACGTTACTCTTGTAAATGCCAACATTGACGACAATGGAAATATAACAGAAAGTCCTAATCACACTGGAAAATGGGCTTGGAAAGACAAAAACCCTACTACTGGTGAAACTGTATTTGAAGAACTTCGTGGTGATATCGTATTTACTGACGTTGACTTTGGATACACTGATGAAAAAATGGTACTTCACAATATAAACCTTTTTGCACATGAAGGACAAAAGATTGCATTTGTCGGAAGTACTGGTGCAGGTAAAACTACTATCACTAACCTTATAAACCGTTTTTATGACATTCAAAAGGGTTCTATAAAATATGATGGAATTGACATTGGTACTATTAAAAAGGCTGACCTTAGACGTAGTTTAGGAATTGTTTTACAGGATACTCACCTTTTTACTGGAACAGTTATGGATAATATTCGCTATGGTCGTCTTGACGCTACTGATGAAGAATGTATTGCAGCGGCAAAGCTTGCTAACGCTAATTCATTTATTAAACATCTTCCAGATGGATATAACACTTTCCTTACTGGTGATGGTGCTAACCTTTCACAAGGTCAAAGACAGCTTATTGCTATTGCTAGAGCTACTGTAGCCGACCCACCTGTGCTTATACTTGATGAAGCTACATCAAGTATTGATACAAGAACTGAAGAACTTGTACAACGTGGTATGGACGGACTTATGAAAGGCAGAACTACTTTCGTTATTGCTCATAGACTTTCAACTATTAAAAACAGTGATTGTATTATGGTTCTTGAGCAAGGAAATATTATTGAACGTGGTAATCACGATGACCTTATAGCAGAAAAAGGAAAATACTTCCAATTATATACTGGTATGAGTTCAAACCATTAATTTATAACTAAATTTATAACCAATATATAACAAAAGTCACCCAACTTTACTCTATGTAATAGAAATGGGTGACTTTTTAGCTATTCTAAAATAAATGACATATTAAAATATATTTCATTAGAGCATTTATTTAACAGTTTTTTTAGAATTTGGACTTAATTTAGACATATTTTATTTGTAATATAATAACTGTTCAAAGCAATATGCTTTTAAACATACACTTTTTCATATTTGTAGTTAGAAAATTTTTGATTTTCAATCAATAATAATTTGTCCCCCCATTTTATTATTGATAATGCTACAACAATAATTTCCCCCTCCCTATTAAATTAATAGAGAAGAAAAAGGTGATATACAGTATTCCAATCTACTGTGTATCACCTTTTTTCTATGTCTTATATTAATTACTATCAAAATAAAATACAATTTTCTACTTGCAATTTTACTAAAGATGTGATAATATATTTCAGCAATTAAATAACTTATGGTATAAATTGGAAACGACACAGGTGCTTATCTGATAACGAACAACACTTATGTCTTTTTTTGCGCCCATTTTTAATATTTTACTATTTATTTTTAATAAAAGGAGATTAAATTTATGCCAAAAACTAAGTTTCAAAATGTAATTTTTACCGCCATGATGTCTTTTCTTATGGTTTATGTAATGATTTGTTACAACATAAGCCTTAATACTGGTGGTATGTCTAACCAAGTATTTCTACTTGCGTTCCATGAATTAATTATTATGTGGCCTGCCGCTTTTATTTTAGAATTTTTTATTGTTGATAAACTTGCTCATATGATAGCATTTAAGATTGTAACACCTAATGACAGACCATTTGCTATTACTGTTGCAATATCAATTGCCATCATTTGCATTATGTGTCCAATTATGAGTTTTATTGCAACATTGCTCTTTAAAAATGCTGGTGTTGAATTTTTTGCTGTATGGTTTAAAACAACATTTTTAAATTTCCCAGTTGCATTCTTTTGGCAACTTTGCTACTGTGGCCCATTAATAAGATTAATATTTAGAAGTATTTTTAAGAATAATTAATACATAAAAAGCCCGCTATCTGCTATAAAATTAAGCAAATAACGGGCTTGTGTTTTATCTATCAGTTCTTGTAACTGATTCTATTGCTACACTTCCTCCACGAACTACTTCTATTCTGTTAAGAAAAGCTTTTGAGAATAACTTTACAAGTTCGTTGTTTTTAGACTCTGTGTTTACACACTCTATAAGAATACTATTTCTATCGTAGTCAACAACTTTAAGCCCAAATACACGTTCCATTCTAAATACTTCTTCTTTATCTCTTTCAGTACATTTATTAACTTTAATAAACATAATTTCCTTCATATTAATTGAAATATCAGAAAGGTCTATTACCTTGATTACTTCCACACTTCTATTCAACTGCTTTTTTATCTGTTCAAATGTAATATCATCACTTGTTACACTTATTGTCATTCTTGATACAGTTGGGTCTTCTGTAACACCTACTGTTAAGCTATCTAAGTTGTAAGATTTACCTGAAAAAAGCCCTGAAATCTTAGCAAGAACACCGATATCATTTTCTACAAATAATGAAATCCATCTTTTACTTGTGTTATTAGTCTTATTCATATATTTCTCACTTTCATTATTATTTATAAATTCTTGTTACACTATTAACAATCCATTATCATTTCATTAAGAGGCTTTCCACCTGGAACCATTGGAGATACATTGGCTTCTCTCTCAATAATAAATTCAATAATTGTAGGAGCATTTTTATGTGAATCAGCATAGTCAAATGCTTTGTCAATATCTTCTTCACTTGTTACTCTAATACCATAAGCATCATAGCTTTCTGCAAGTTTTACAAAGTCAGGAGTGTACTTTGGACAACAAGTATCTTTCTTTGTACAATTGCGCTCACAGCTTCTTCTATAACGCAAACAAGTGCTTGAATATCTCTTATTAAAGAATAACTCCTGCCACTGTCTTACATTGCCAAGATATCCGTTATTAAATACACAAAGTACAAGTGGAAGCTCTAATGCTACGGCTGTTGCCATTTCTTGAATGTTCATCTGCATACCACCATCTCCAGATATGCAGATTACTGTCTTTTCTGGATTACCAAGCTTTGCACCGATTGCGGCTGGAAGTCCATATCCCATTGTACCAAGCCCCCCTGATGTAAGGAGCTGTCTATTTTCGTCTAATTCAAGATATTGTGTAGTCCATAACTGGTTCTGACCAACATCTGTTGTAACTATTGAATTGGTATATCTTTCGTTTATCTTTCTTATAATCTTTTCTGGTGTAAGTCCTTCATATCTATCCATATTAATTGGATATTTATTCTTCCACTCTGTTACCTGTTCAACCCATTTCTCAGCATTTACTACTGGCTTTACATTTTCATTTAACTTTTCAATCGCAAGCTTTGCATCAGCAACAATTGGAATATCTACAACGATATTTTTAGAAATAGAAGCTGCGTCTATATCTATATGTATAATAGTGGCATTTTTGGCAAATTCACTAATCTTTCCTGTAATTCTATCATTAAATCGTGTTCCTATTGAAAATAGCACATCACATTCACTAACAGCATGATTTGCGGCATAACTTCCATGTATTCCGATATTTCCCATATAGAGTGGGTGATTTGTTGAAATAGCACCTTTACCCATAATTGTTGTTATTACTGGTACGCCTGTTGTTTCGGCAAGCTGTGTCATTTCCTTTTGAGCATGGGCTATATTTACACCACCACCAATTAAGAATAATGGCTTTTTAGCTTTGCTTAATATATCTACTGCCTTTTTTATCTGTCCCATGTGTACGCCTTCATTTGGCTTATATCCTCTAATACTTACTGTATCAGGATATTCGTCTGTACCTAATGCTTGCTGTATGTCTTTTGGAAGGTCGATTACTACTGGGCCTGGGCGACCTGTTCTTGCTATATAAAAGGCTTTTTTTATAATCTTTGGAAGTTCTTCTCTATTTCTTACTGTAACAGCATATTTACAAATACTTCTTGTAATTCCTACGATATCAACTTCCTGAAAAGCATCATTTCCTAATAAATTAAGTGGCACTTGACCTGTAAAGCATACAAGTGGCACACTATCATAATTAGCTGTTGCTATTCCTGTTACTAGATTAGTTGCTCCCGGACCACTTGTAACAAGGCACACACCTACTTTTCCTGTTGAACGTGCATAAGCGTCTGCGGCGTGTATTAATGCCTGTTCGTGACGTGGAAGTATTACATCTATATCGTCTTGTTCGTATAATGCGTCAAACAAATCTATTGCCTGACCGCCTGGATATCCAAAAAGTGTATCCACGCCTTCTTCTTTTAAAGCTTTTACAAATAATTCTGTTCCTTTAATTTTCACAGCTTCTACCTCCTAAAAAAAACCCTAAGCCGATAAATCAGCTTAGGGCGAATAAATATCCGTGTTACCACCTAAATTCAGAGAATCCTCTCTGCACTCATGTCAATACGGGAAACCATAACGATTATCCGATATTGCTCCCTTGTAACGTCGGGACAGACGTTGAAGTCTACTCAGATCATAT
>URYE01000003.1 GCA_900551945.1 uncultured Eubacterium sp.
AATATAAATATTATTAATGTAATTTATAGACTTATCTTTATTAGGTAGGTCTTTTTTGCATATTTAATAGGAGGTTGTTATGAGTATATTAAGTAAACGGTGGTGTTTAATTAAATAATTTATAAATATAGAAAGAGAGGAAGATGAAAATGAAAAATATAATTTTAACAGGAGATAGACCAACAGGAAGATTACATATAGGACATTATGTTGGGTCTTTAAAAAGAAGATATAAATTACAAGAAGAAGGAAATTATGATGAATTTTATATTATGATAGCGGATTCACAAGCTTTAACTGATAATTTTGATAATCCGGAGAAAGTAAGAAAAAATGTTATAGAAGTAATGCTTGATTATTTGGCAGTAGGACTTAATCCAAATAAGATTACTTTCTTTGTTCAGTCAGAAGTTAATGCTTTGACAGAACTTACATACTATTATATGAATTTAGTAACTTTACCTAGAGTACTTAGAAATCCTACGGTTAAAAGTGAAATTAATAGTAAAAATTTTAACGAGAGTATTCCAGTTGGTTTTGCTACATATCCTATTAGTCAGGCTGCTGATATAACAGCATTTAAGGCTAATATTGTACCAGTTGGTGATGATCAAGAACCAATGATAGAACAGACAAGAGAAATTGTTAAAAGTTTTAATAGAATTTATGATACAGATACTTTAGTACTATGTGAATCATTACTTCCGGATAATATTTATCAAAGAAGACTTGTAGGTACTGATGGTAATGCTAAGATGAGTAAGTCTTTAAATAATTGTATATACTTATCTGATGATAAAGAAACTATTAAAGAAAAAGTTTTTAGTATTAAGACTACTTCAAGAAGAATAGATGAACCAGGAATAATTGATGGTAATATTTTATTTATGTATTTAGAAGCATTTTGTGAAGATATTCATTTTAAGAAATATTATTCGGAATTTAATAATTTAGATGAATTAAAAATAGCTTATCAAAAGGGTGGTATTGGAGATGCTTCAGTTAAAAGATTTTTGACTGAGGTTATTAATGATGAACTAACTCCTATTAGAGAGAGAAGAAGAGAATATGCTGAAGATTTAGAAAAGGTATATAATATTTTAAAGGAAGGTACCGAGAAGGCTAAGAAGACTGCTGATAAGACAATTGTGGAAGTAAAGAAAGCTATGAAATTGAATTATTTTGAAGATAGTGAATATTTAAATGAATTATTAAATAGTAAATAATATATTTTTATAATTTGTTGATTACTGGCTAAAAATATGATATATTTATATTGATATTAATATAGAAAAGGGTTGGTATTATGAATATAATAGATATTATAACTAAAAAGAAGAATAAAGAAGAACTTACTGAAGAAGAAATTAAATATGTAGTAAATGGTTTTGTTAGTGGGGATATTAAAGATTATCAAATGTCTGCTTTACTTATGGCAATAGTAATTAATGATATGACTGATAATGAAGTTATATATTTAACTAAATATATGATGTTATCTGGTAGTATGCTTGATTTAAGTACTTTAAGTAATGTTGTTGATAAACATTCTACTGGTGGTGTAGGAGATAAAACTACTTTAATAATATCTCCAGTTGTTGCTTCTCTTGGTTGTAAAGTTGCTAAGATGAGTGGTAGAGGACTTGGTTATACTGGTGGTACTATTGATAAATTAGAATCAATACCAGGATTTAATGTTAATTTATCAAAAGAACAATTTATTAAAGAAATAGAGAATATTGGTATGGCTATTACTAGTCAAACTGAAGATATTGCGGTAGCGGATAAGAAAATATATGCTTTAAGAGATGTTACTGGTACTACTGAGAGTATACCTCTTATTGCTTCTTCAATTATGAGTAAGAAGATAGCATCGGGATCTAAAAATTTAGTGCTTGATATTAAAGTAGGAGAAGGTGCTTTAATTAAAAATATTACTGATGCAAGACGTTTAGCTAATTTAATGATAAAGATAGGTCATGAAAATGATATGAGAGTTATTTGCTTACTTACTAATATGAATATACCATTAGGTAATAATATTGGTAATTCATTAGAGGTATTAGAGGCTTTAAATATATTATATTATGGTTATGATAATAATTTAATGAGATTATGTATAGAACTTGCTAGTTATATGGTTAAATTAGGACTTAATATTTCATATGAAGAAGCACGTAATATGGTGGTTAAAGCTATTAAAGATAAGAAGGCTTATAATAAATTATTAGAGTTTATTAAATATCAAGGGGGAGATATTAATAGTCTTCCTAAGAGTAAATATATTTATGAGATAAAGAGTGTAAGCAGTGGATACTTATATGATATTCATTCTTTAGAAGTAGCTAAATTATCTAGTAGTTTAGGAGCAGGTAGAAAAAATAAAGATGATAAAATTGATTATTCTGCTGGTGTTATTATTAATAAAAATATTAATGATATAGTAGAGGTAGGAGATACTATTATGACTTTATATACTAATAAAGAAGTACCTAATATTGATATTAATAAGTTGTTTATTATTAGTAATAATAAGAATGATGATAATAAATTAATATATGAAGTAATAGAATAATATTTACAAAGTTAGTAATTTATAGTATTATATATAGGAAAGAAAGAAGGAAAAATATGAATGATTTAAATATGGATAAATTAGTAAATTTTTGCAAGCAATATGGATTTATATTTCAAGGAAGTGAAATATATGGTGGACTTGCTAATACTTGGGATTATGGTAACTTAGGTGTTGAACTTAAAAACAATGTTAAAAAGGCTTGGTGGCAGAAGTTTGTACAGGAAAGCCCATACAATGTAGGTGTTGACTGTGCAATCCTTATGAACCCACAGACTTGGGTAGCTTCAGGTCATCTTGGTGGTTTCTCTGACCCACTTATGGATTGTAAGGAATGTCATGAAAGATTTAGAGCAGATAAGATTATCGAAGACTGGGCAGACGAAAACAACTTTGAACTTGAGGGTTCAGTAGATGGTTGGACTCAAGAACAGATGAAAGGCTTTATTGATGAGCATAATATCTGCTGTCCTTCATGTGGTAA
Organism: uncultured Eubacterium sp.; assembly: GCA_900551945.1. Taxonomy (GTDB): domain Bacteria; phylum Bacillota; class Clostridia; order Lachnospirales; family Lachnospiraceae; genus Lachnospira. The sequence continues at coordinate 3,060 of URYE01000003.1, forward strand.
GCACAACTTTACAGATATTAGACAGTTTAACCTTATGTTTAAGACCTTTCAGGGTGTAACAGAAGATGCTAAGAACACAGTATATTTAAGACCAGAAACAGCACAGGGTATCTTTGTAAACTTTAAGAATGTTCAAAGAACTTCAAGAAAGAAAGTTCCATTTGGTATCGGTCAGATAGGTAAGTCATTTAGAAATGAAATAACACCGGGTAACTTTACATTTAGAACTCGTGAATTTGAACAGATGGAATTAGAGTTCTTCTGTAAGCCGGGAACAGATATGGAATGGTTTAAGTATTGGAGACAATTCTGTATAGATTGGTTACAAAACTTAGGAATTAAGCCAGAAGAAATGAGAGCAAGAGACCATTCACCAGAAGAACTTTGCTTTTATTCTAAGGGAACAACAGATATCGAATTTTTATTCCCATTTGGTTGGGGTGAATTATGGGGTATCGCTGATAGAACAGATTATGACCTTACACAGCACCAGACAGTATCTGGAGAAGATATGTCTTACTTTGACGATGAACTTAAAGAAAAATATATTCCTTATGTTATTGAACCATCACTTGGTGCAGATAGAGTAACACTTGCATTCCTTTGTTCTGCTTATGATGAAGAAGAACTTGAAGGCGGAGATGTAAGAACAGTAATGCACTTCCACCCAGCAATAGCACCAGTAAAAATTGGTGTACTTCCACTTTCTAAGAAGTTAAATGAAGGTGCAGAAAAGATATTTGCAGAATTATCAAAGACATATAACTGTGAATTCGATGACAGAGGAAACATTGGTAAGAGATATAGAAGACAAGATGAAATCGGAACACCTTTCTGTATCACATATGATTTTGAGTCAGAAGAAGATGGAGCTGTAACTGTAAGAGATAGAGATACAATGGCTCAGGAAAGAATTAAAATAGAAGACCTTAAGGCTTATTTTGCAGATAAGTTTACATTCTAGTTGTAAAATATAGGAAAGGAAAAGCTGTTAAATAAAGATATACATTTTATATAGATAATATATTTGTATTAGTTTAATAGCAGAAGATAATAATGTTATGTCCTAAATGTGGGCAAGAGTATGAAGGCAGTGAGTGTCCTAGATGTTCTGGGCCTAAGATTGTAGTTAATAACAGTGATTATCTTAGAAGAAAAAAGGCATACGAGGAGAAGCAGGCTGATAAGAAGTCTGCTTCTTCTGATATGACGAACGCTGTATTTGAAGATATGGTGCGAAATATGTCAATTAGTAAAGCTAATGACACATCGAAAACTTCTAATAATCAGTATAAAGATGAAAATAACATTTCCAAAAATAAGAAGAATAAAGGTGCAAAAAAAGCAACAGAGTCTAGTTTTGGAAAAGATAATATAAATACACATAATGAAAAAGCTATTGTTAATAATAAGAGTGAAAATGAACCTGACGCAATAGATATTATGAAGCAAAAAAGTGCTAAGGCGGTACAAGATGGTATTGATAAAATTCGTAAAATAACATCAAGTAAAGATAAGTCAAAGAAGAAAGATAATTCAGCACAAGCTACATCAGATGAAAATGATATGTATTTAGATGATAGTAAGGAAGATATCATTAAAAATGCAGATATTCGTAAAAGAGATATGTCACATACATTTAAGGGAATTAATAAGAAAAAACTTAAAAGTTATGTATTAAGTATTGTAGCTATATTAGTAGTTGTTGTAACAGCATTTGCGATATACAGATTTGCAATAAGAAAGAATTATCAAATGTATATGAGTTCGGAACGTGGAATATACGATGTGTCAAAGTTAGAAACAGAGTATATTTGCGACACAAGCTCGGCAATATTTGCGGTGGATAAAAAAACATTTTTTACGCCGAATATTCCATCAGATATAGAAAAGAACAATATTATATCAACACTTGCAAGTGATAGTGGAAAATATTTCACAGCGACAACTTATGATAGTGAGTCACAAAAGTATGCTGTTTATATTTTCGATGAAAATTCTTGTCTTAAAATATCAGATAACAAAAAAGTAAAATCTGTAAAATATATTACAGATACAGGAAAGTTAATATATACAGATTACGAAGAAGCTAGAAGCGGTGAAGAAGAAAGTGAAAGCGATAGTAATAATATTGAGGGTGGAGTTACAAATATTAATTTGTGCGAGTATGTTATTGACACAAGTTCAAAGTCAGATGTGCTTCAAGGCAAACAACAACTTATAGATGATAATATTCAAAATGTTAATATTTATACTAATAAGAATGTTTTAATATGTCTTGATAAGGACAACAGTTTATATCTTTACAACTATGAAAAGATGGATAAAAAGACGGGAATAGCAGACGATGTAAGTTATGTGTATGTTATGTCTGATGAAACACAAAACCTATATACATATCACTCTGATGAAGTCAATCAGTTAAAGTCAGCAACAGGCTTTGTGTATTCTATTAATAATGTGTGTTATTACCATGAGATTACAGAAAAAGAAGTTACTAATAAGACGGTAGATGCTGATAATACAGACGACTTTATAATTGCAAAAGCAGTAGGTTCTACATTGCAGTTTGTGTATGAAAAGGACAGCTATTGTTATATGATAAATTCTGGTAAGCTTTCTTATGCAAAGGTTAATGGAAAAGTAATGGGTGACTATAACAAAATAGCACAATTGGGTTCAATGATGTCACTTGTGTATATACCATCAGAAGAACAGCTTGTATTTATTAACTCAGATGGCAATCTTGTCTATGCTAAAAAGGGTGATATTAAGAATATTACTGAAAATGTCCTAGAAGGCTCACTAAGTCTTGTAGTTAATTCTGATAAGGGAGTGACTTATATTAAGGATAATTCTAGGTATTATATAGCTTCTGTGTCAGATAATGAAGTTAAGCTATCTGATGATGTAACAGCATCTTCGGCAAGAGTTGTTTTTTATAAGAATAAGTTGTATTTTTATAAAGAAGATGGAGTGTTGTATACTTGCTCTCATAAAGGAAAAGAGCTCAATCAAGTTGGAAATGTTGAGTGGTTTTGGTTGGGGAGTAGGTAAATATTAATTATAAGGCTTTGTTAGATTACTTTAAAATAAAATATGAGTAAGTTAAATAATGTATAGAAGAAGCAGTCAAAAATAGAGTTTATATTTTTGACTGCTTATTTTATATATTTGTTTTTAGAGTTTGTAGGAGTTGTAAGCTTGTTCATATAAAGTGGCAAATTTTTCTTTTAAGGTGTCTGGGGCTATTATTTTGGCGGTGCTCCCGAACTTGAAAAAGTAGTTAAAAGCCTGTCGTTGTGTGCAATTAAATGTATATATATTGCCATTTACTGATGTATATGCAGGGCGTTGATGTAGTATTGTGTTATACATAGCAACTCCTGTGTCAGTTAATTCAACTTTGATATTTTCACTGTCACTATAAAAATATGCTGCACCATTGGCTTTTATTTTCTTTAACATTTGTGTCTTTTCTGTATCAGAAATATGGTAAGTTTTAAATGTATTTGTTACTGAGATTATATTGGATAATCTTGGGTTCATGTCTATATAAGTACCATTAATTCCATTATTTATATCACAACTTTTGCATATTACATAAGTGTAGTTTAAATAATTTTCTATTGATATGGGTTGTATAAAATATGATTTGTGGTTGAACATTTCTATAAGTACAATTGTATTGTTCTTTATATTGTCACATATATTTTCATAAATATCTTTTTTAATAATCTTGTCACGTTCAGTATCTTTTAAATCAGCAAAAGACTCAAATAGTGCATTTACAAATTTGCCAGGGCGTTTGTAGATATCAATTATTATATCATCGCAACATTGTAGAATATGAATTGCACGTTTGCTGTAATGAATATTTTTTTGAACACCTTTTAGGTTTTTACAATATTGATATTTGTAAGTGTTTATTGTGTTATTTTTTATATCACTAAAAATATTATTTCTGATAGAATTATAAGTGGTGTCAGAAATGTATTTTGATAGTATGTTGTTGTAAATAGCTTCTTGTTCTTTTAAGTAGTTAATAGGATTAGCAGGAAGTGTTAAACAACTTTATTGCTTAAAATAATAAAAATAAAAGTTGATAAGTTATAAATATCAATTCCCCGATAGGGGACGGAAATTTTTCACCCCTTCTTCATTTTCTTTGTAATATCGTTATAAATATCAATTCCCCGATAGGGGACGGAAATTTATTTTGTCAACTTTTTTGGTTGACTTTTATCTTTGTTATAAATATCAATTCCCCGATAGGGGACGGAAATTTTACTTGCATATCGCACTTTTTGCATTTGTCACACTGTTATAAATATCAATTCCCCGATAGGGGACGGAAATATTCGTTACGCTTGCTTTCGATGTTTTTAATTTCTGGTTATAAATATCAATTCCCCGATAGGGGACGGAAATCGCAGAATGCAAGGCTGTTGCCGTAGTAATTTGCGTTATAAATATCAATTCCCCGATAGGGGACGGAAATCTATAATAGGGGTTGCCTTTCTATCATTTTTTGATTGTTATAAATATCAATTCCCCGATAGGGGACGGAAATCAGTTATCCTCATATTTATTGCAGTTGTCTTCAAGTGTTATAAATATCAATTCCCCGATAGGGGACGGAAATATTATCTCAATTACCACTTTGAGTAAGATACTCATAATCGTTATAAATATCAATTCCCCGATAGGGGACGGAAATTATCTTCTTCAACTCGTGGGAACTTTGCTACAACTTGTTATAAATATCAATTCCCCGATAGGGGACGGAAACGGGAGAACTTGTTAATCATACGATTAACGGGACTCGGGTGTTATAAATATCAATTCCCCGATAGGGGACGGAAATTTTACTTGCATATCGCACTTTTTGCATTTGTCACACTGTTATAAATATCAATTCCCCGATAGGGGACGGAAATACTACCACACGACTTATTCTTGTATTGCGTGTGTGTTATAAATATCAATTCCCTGTTAGGGGCGGAAATCATATCCTTTTTTATTTCTTCAATTCTCTTATACATAGTTATAAATATCAATTCCCCGTTGGGGACGGAAACGTTTGATAAAATTCTGCTTTGAATTTATTCATAAGCAAGTTATAAATATCAATTTCCCATTAGGGGACGAGTTACTTTAGTGAAAAATTTATATAAGGAGGTAATTTTATGTGCTATCTATATGTAAATGAAAATGGAGTAAATGTAAGTGTTGAAGGAAATCAGTGTATAGCTAAATATCCCGATGGTATGAAAAAATTTGTCCCAATAGAGTCACTTGAAAGTATAATTATAATGGGACATTCTCAAATAACCACACATTGTATGGAAGAATGTATTAAGAGAGGAATTAACATTTCTTATTTTTCTAAAAGTGGTAGATACTTTGGAAAAGTGCAGTCAACAGGTCATGTAAAGGCACACAGACAAAGAATTCAATGTGCCTTGTATGATACTGAGTTTGCAGTTGAATTAGCAAAAAGAATTATCACAGCTAAGATAAATAATCAGAATGTTGTATTAAAAAGATATGAAAGATATAAGAAAATATTTTTACCTAGTATACATAGCATTATGGATGATTGTAAACATAGTGTGCAAAAGTGTGATGATGTATTTGAGATAATGGGGTATGAAGGGCAAGCTGCTAAGTGTTATTTTAATGGCTTGTCAAAGTGTATAAAGGAAGAATTTGCTTTTGAGGGGAGAAGTAGAAGACCGCCACTTGATGAATTTAACTCTATGATTGGATTAGGCTATTCTATTCTTATGAATGAAATATATGGAAAAATAGAACAGAAGGGACTTAATCCGTATTTCGGTTTTATTCATAGAGATGCTGAGAAGCATCCAACACTTGCAAGTGACCTTATGGAAGAATGGCGAGCTGTAATTGTTGATGCAACTGTAATGAGTATTATTAATGGAAATGAAATTGAAAAAGATGACTTCATAACAAATATAGATGAGCCGGGGTGTTATCTTAATAAAAATGGAATTGGAATACTGCTTAAAAAACTTGAGAAAAAATTTCAAACAGATGTACGATATTTAGATTATGTAAATTATCCAGTTAATTTTAGGCATGCAATATTGTTACAAATTAATCAACTGGTAAAAGCCATAGAGAGTGAAGACGCAACGATTTATCATCCAATTTGTATAAGGTGAGGTGTATATATATGGATGAGAATTATTTTTTTGATATATCCGATAGTGAAAAAGATGATAGATTATTTATACTTATAATATATGATATTACAAGTAATTCAAAAAGGGTAAAACTTGCAAAGCTGTTGTTAGGATATGGTTTTCGTATTCAAAAATCAGCATTTGAAGCTGTTATAACTAAAACAAAACTTGAAAAACTAAAAAAAGAAATTCCACAGTATATTGATAAAGTAGAAGATAGTGTGAAGTTGTATCAAATAAGTGGGAAAGGTCAAGTTACTTCATGGGGGAAGCAAGAAGAATATGAAATCGAAGATATAATTATTATATAAAGGCTAGATTAATATTAATTAGCAAAGTCTTAAACTTATATTTTGTAAAAATAAGAATAGGACTTTGCTAATTAAAAATACCATTGTATTAATAAATTGTAAAGGTTAATATAAAAATTTATAGCAAAGATTTGATAGTAGGTTTTATTTATGGTATTATGAAAAGGCGTTATAGATACAGTAAGTTAATTTTGAGCTGAGGCTTGAATTTACTGGCGTTGCGGGCTGTTTGATGAGTTTTAGTGTTAGAGTTAATGTCAATTTTCATTTTACAACGCAAAGTACCATTACAACCAGCATAAACACTAGGCTGTGAATGGCAGGGTTATAAATCTTATTTCCCCGATAGGGGACGAGTTAAATTAATATATTTACATTAGAAGGGGAAATATTATGCCAAAAAGAATATTATTTTCGCCAATAGGTTCGACTGACCCTATAAAATATTTTCACGATGGTTCAATGCTTCATATATGCAGACAATACAAACCCGACACAGTGATACTATATATGTCAAAAGAAATAACACAACGCCATAGACATGATAATAGATATATTCGCACAATAGAACTATTAGAAGAAAGTATCAATCATCACTTTGACATAAGAGTAATTGAAGATATTGAATTTAAAGATGTACAAAAATACGATATATATTATCAGCTATTCCATGACATAATTAAGGATATAAGTGGTAATATGGATAAAGATGATGAACTTATAGTGAATATGGCTTCTGGAACGCCTGCTATGAAAAGTGCATTACTAATTCTTGCAACTCTTGCTGAATATAGCTTTACACCAATTCAAGTAAATTCCCCCTTGAATAGAATGAATGTAACTTATGAAAATAGAAATGAATATGATGTTGTTTCTAATTGGCAATTAAATAAAGATAATGAGTTAGATAGTGATAACCGTTGTGAAGAAGTTAGATGTATGAACCTTATAAGATTGTTAAAGCTAGAAACTATGAAAAAGCATATATTAACATACAATTATAATTCGGCATTACAACTTATAAGTGAGATAAATGGTGGTGTAAGTAAAGAGATATATACAATGTTAGAGCTTGCAAATGCTAGATTGAATTTAGATTTTAAGAAAGTTAATAGCTTAATAAAAGATAACGAATTAAATATAGCTCCATTAAAAAATGATGAAATAACGATAATGTCTGAATATATATGTGTACTTGAAACAAAGTTAAAAAAGCAAGCTTATATAGATGTAATTTATGGAATATCTCATTTGATTGATGATTTATCTAAATATGTATTAATTAAGATATCAAAAGCTAAGCTTGATTATGTGTTAAATCAAAAAATAAATAACGTAATTGAATTTGGAGAAAATATAAAAAATATTTCTATATATAATATAGTGAATTTAAAAGATGAATTATTTAATATAAATAGTTTGCGTGATGTGCTGAGTGATATAAAAAACATATTAATGATATTAGACAATAACATAAAAAACAGTGATTGGAATGTTTATGATAATATCAATAATAGAATAATAAAAATGCTAGAATGTTAAGATAATCAATTTTAAATTATATTAATAAAAGTCATATTTTAATCCCCCACCTAGTAGAATGTATTAAAAATATGAGCATACCTATGCAAAGGTTGTAATATTTAATATAACAAAGCATTAGCTCAGAAATGGGGAATATTGTGGGGAGAGTTGTTAATAATTACATAAGAAATATTAAAAAGCATACAAAGCAGTTTATTTGTATGCTTTTAATATTTACTATTGCCTTTTTATCAATAGTAGTTCAAATGTACACGCCAGTGATAGTAAAGGCTGATGATTTAGATATTCAGTCACCGTCGGCAATTCTTATGGAAGCGACCACAGGACAGATTATTTATGAGAAAAATTCCGATGAACAAGTACACCCAGCGAGTATAACTAAGATTATGACTTTGCTGCTTATATTTGACGCATTAAAGAGTGGCAAAATCAGTCTTGAAGAAGAAGTTACAGTATCGGAACACGCCGCTTCAATGGGTGGAAGTCAAGTGTTTTTAGAATCGGGAGAAACGCAGACGGTAAATACTATGATAAAGTGTATAAGTATGGCTAGTGCTAATGACGCATGTGTAAGTATGGCAGAACATATTGATGGTACGGAAGAAGCTTTTGTTGCTCATATGAATGAACGTGCAAGTGGTCTAGGCATGGTGAATACACATTTTGTCAATTGTTGTGGTCTTGATGTTGACGGTCATATGTCATCAGCTAAAGATGTCGCAATAATGAGTCGAGAGCTTATAAATAATTATCCACAAATACACGATTATTCGACTGTTTGGATGGATACGATTACTCATGTTACAAGGCGTGGTGAGTCGGAGTTTGGACTGACTAACACTAACAAACTTATTAAGCAGTATGAGTGGGCAACAGGATTAAAGACAGGTTCAACAGGTCTTGCAAAATGTTGTCTTTCAGCCACAGCTAGTAAAAATGGAATAGATTTAATTGCAGTAATAATGGGTGCGGAAAATAGTAAGACACGTTTTTCGGAAGCTATTACACTTCTTAATTATGGTTTTAGCAAATGTTACATATATCAAGATACGCAAGTGTCACAGTTAGAGCCAATTAAGATTGAAAATGGAAAACAAGATACGATAGAATGTAAATATGAAAAAGAATTTTCATATATGTTTATGGATAAGATAAATGATGAAGATATAACAAAGCAGAGTGAGATAAACACGCAATTGGCAGCTCCTATAAATGAGGGAGATATAGTTGGTAAACTTATGTATTATTATAAAAATGAGAAAATAGGAGAAGTAAATATAATAGCCACTCAGTCAGTACAAGAAGCAACATTTGTTGACTCATTAATAAAGATAGTGAAAAAGTTAAGTTTTAACTGATATAATAAATTGTATATTCATAATAAACTAAGTTATTGATATAGTGACATAAAAGTATTATATCTTTTTTAGTATGAGTAAATGATTTATTTAATAGTAAACATTCATGTTTTGTATGTCGATAAACTTCCGTAAGATAGCAGTATGGTATAAAATAAATGCACCATTAAAAAGAACATATGGCTATATTTGTATGACAGCAACGAACATGCTTGTCCGATGATGGCATACAAATATAGCCATATGTTCTTTTTCTGGTGTGTGTTTTTATATCATACTGCTATCTTTAAAGGCATAAAATACAAAAATATATTGTTTAGTTGTTATCATTTTCTATAAATTCTTTAATATTATTAGCATTGTCAATATTGGCTAAAGCCCACATAAGCTTCATTGTAAGGGCTTCAACTGGCATGTTACCGCCTGAGATTACATTTTGCTTAGCAAGTGTTTGACCAACGGCGTATATAGATAAGTCAATTCCTTCAAAAAGACATTGAGTAGTTACTACAACACAAATACCAGCATTTATAAGCTCACCAACCTTTTGTGTAATGTTGTGGTGTTCATTAGGAATACCACCTATACCAAAGCTTTCAATAATAACACCTTTGTAGTTAGTTTTAATAAAGTCAAATATTTCAGGATTTATACCTGGGAAAAGCTTTAATACAAAAACGTCATCACACATTTTAGCTTTTAAGCAGAGTTCTTCTTTGTATTCACGATGTAAAAGTGAATTAAGTTCATTGTCTGAAAGTTCTTTATTGTAAATAACAGTATTATTTTTGATACTTGCAATAACAGGATAGTTAATGCTTTTAAATGCGTCAAAGCTAAGTGTTTTCATTTTCATAGCATGAGTGCCACATATTAATATGTTGTCAAATGCAATATAAACACCTGCGATATCTTCGCACGCAAATCTTACGGCACAAGAAAGATTATTTATTGCGTCTGTGCCATCTTCTTCAAGAGCTATTTGAGAGCCGGTAAGGATAACAGGTTTTGTAAGATTTTGAAGCATATATGTAAGAGCCGCACTTGAATAAGCCATAGTGTCAGTTCCATGAGTGATTACAAATCCGTCATAGTCGTTGTAATTTTCATATATTGTATTAGCTATTATAGCCATTCTTTCTGGGTTCATATTAGTGCTGTCAATACTCATTATAGATACTCCGCTAAGACTACAAAGCTTTGAAGCTTCTGGAATGTATGACATTATTTTATCTGCGTCAATAGTTGGGGCAAGTCCTTCTCCACAGTCACTAGAAGCAATTGTACCACCAGTTGCAATTAAAAGTAATTTTTTCATAGATTTACCTCGTATTAAAATATTATAGATAAACGAATTATACAATTTTAAATTATTGTATACAATACTAAGAGAGTTTAATTATTATTTTTTATAATATGTTGAAATATAAACGTACACCATTAAAATAGTTGTCATATAAATGTATTTGACAATTCTTTTAATGGTGTATATTTGTATTATTTATGCAACGTCATTTTCGTTATTATTTTCAAACTGTTCATTTGATACACTAATTCGCACATCTTTTGAATTATCCCACATAAATAATCCTGTAAAGCCGAATATAATAGCAACAGCTATACATGAATATGTAAGCCACATATATGGAAGATATTCAATAGTTGCAACGCCTAGAATTGTTGACATATAGATACCGTTGTCACTCCAGGGAACCATACCCGCAGTAAGTGTTCCACCAAATTCAGCATTTCTTGATAATACTCGTCTGCTATAGCCCATTTCATCATATTTATCTGCCATAATCTTAGGTGTAAGAATAAGTGAAACATACATAGCACTTCCGAAAAGACAACCTAAAAAACCTACTATAATTGTAAACACAGTAAGAATTCCACCGTTGTGAATATGTGGATATACTTTTTTGGCAATTACTTTAATTATACCAATCTGGTCAAGAAGTCCACCAAAGCCAAGACCAAGAATTATAATTCCAATAGACCATAACATACTGTTCATTCCACCACGACTTAGTATTGAGTCGATAAACTGTATTCCTGTATTGCTAGGAAGTTGAGCCCAAGCACTAGAGATAGCATTTACAGGAGTAAGACCCTGAAAAACGATACCCCACACGATACCAAGTAGAGAACCTAGAGAAATTACAGGGAGTGATGGCATTTTTAATACAAGAAGTACAATAACAACAATCATAGGAATGAAGGCGAGTAGGCTTATATTAAAATTTTCTGAAAGTGAAACTATAACATCGTTAATAAGTGACATATCGGCATTCTTACCACCTATGTTAAAACCTGTTATTGTAAATGCAATAAGTGTAATTACATAACCGATAACGGAAGCTGGGAGTATACCTTTTACATGGTCGATAACATCAATATCACTCATAGCGGAAGCGAGTACGCAACTGTCTGATAGTGGAGATAATTTATCGCCAAAGTATGCACCTGAAAGAACAGCACCGGCAGTAATAGGAGCAGGAATACCAAGTCCAGCACCGATACCCATCATGGCGATACCAGCAGTTCCTACAGTTCCCCAAGATGTTCCAGTTGCAATTGAAGTTACACTACAAAGTATAAGGGCTGTAGGTAAAAATATAGTCGGACTTATAAAATTTAATCCGTAATAGATAATACTAGGAACAATTCCACCTGATATCCAAGTACCAACGAGTGCGCCTACGGCTAAAAGTATAAGGATAGCACTCATTCCGTTGTATATTCCTTTTGTGATTGCGTGTTCCATTTCTTTATAAGAATGTCCTGTCATCTTTCCTACTGCCATAGCAAGAAACCAACCTATGAAGATGGCAAGATGTATTTCAATTCCGAAATGATTGAATGTGAATGCAAAAATAAGAAATCCGCCCAGAACAAAAATGGATTGAAAAATGTTTGGCATTTTTTTATTCATATTGTACCTCGTTTCTGTAAAAATATTTTGTAATAAATGGGGTGTCATTTTGGGTGGGTTAATGACTTGTTCTTTTTTGTGAACAGTAATCAAGATTATATGGGGATAACTATTAAAATGTCAATTGTAAATTTAAAAAAATTAATTTTAGAATGATTTTATGGATTATTATATAAGATTATGTTAGGTAAACTTAAGAAAATAAAGTCGTGCTGTAAATATATGGAAAATTGTATCTACATTTTGAAGATATCAGTATTATATAAACAAGCACACACCAGTAAAAGTACAATCAAATATATTTGTATGCCACCATCGAACAGGGGTGTTCGCTGTTGTCATACAAATATATCTGACTGTTCTTTTAATGGTGCATTTATTGTTTATATAATTCTGATATCTTACGGAACTTTATTGGCGTACATGGGGAGAAAAATTGTTTATATTATCTTATGGGATTTTGTCGGTGTACAGAGCAGAAAATTTGTTTATATAATACTGATATTTTATTGGACTTTGTTGGGCATAGGGGAGAAAAATTATTGATATCTTATGGGACTTTGTTGGTGCGTAGGGGAGAAAATTTGGTGATATTGGTTTTAGAAATGTTGCAACGTATTAACTCATAATGATATAATTAGAGTAGCTTGTAGGAATAATTACTATATTAAGCAAAAATTGATAGAATAGGAAAAATGGGGAGTGAATGGTGATACATTTTTTCTATAATAAATATAAGTATAGTTAGCGAGGTTTTGTGATGTCAAAGGAAAAGATTGATTTAAAGAGTATTAAGAAGTTAAATGTAAGTGGTAAGCCGGTTAAGAAGGGAGTTAGTAAGAGTAATAGTAATAATTGGAAGTATAAGGGTGTAGGTAAGGCTCAAGGTGGTGTAAAGAAGAATAGTGGTTTAAAATCAAGTAATAAGGGTAAAGTAAAGAGTGCTAAAGAGCAAAAACCACAGGTGAAAAAAGAAGCACCGGAGGAGTGGCTTTATCTTAGTGAAGATGTAGATGGACTTTTAAGGCTTAAGAATACTTGTATGAATGTGTATGGAATGGATACGCAGTATTGGGAAGAATTAGGTGTTATTGAAGTTATATCAAAGGAAAATGGTAATTCAGAATATGAATTTTCAATGGACGTAGAAGAACTTGAAAAGGATGGTTTTGACGAAGAATTGGAAAAATATTATGCAAAAAATAACATACATTTTGTAGCGGCAGTTACAATTCGTTGTAAGGATTATGAAACCGCCCGTCAGACCTTAAAAAAGATACAAGATAATGCAGGCGGTTTCTTTTGTTTAGACAGTGCTAATGCTTTCTCCAACTAATTCCAGTGTGGTATGAAAGCCCATGTGTAGCTTTTCCAAATTCCTTAACAAAAGAATTAGCAAGCTGTGATACTGCAAGTTCATCATTAGAAAATATTATAGAAGTAGTTACTGGCTTGGTATTAATATAGTCTATTGGTGTGTCCTGCATACTAATATTATTAACTGTGCATAGCTCATAAATATTATTTATACATACATTGTATTTTAGAATAAGAGATATTGCACGTTTCATAGCTTTTTCGTATAATTCGTAAAATGAAGATGTATATAATTTGTTAGTTGCAAGGTCACGCCATATTTTACGACCTTCATTAAGGCAAGTTCTGTCTGGAAGTGTAGTATCAAATATAAGGCTTGAACATACATTTGCTCCTGTTAATTTGCGCTCAACGGGTTCAAGAATTTTCTTTTTAAGACCATGATTATCTTGAAGTGCATTGTCAGCAAATAAAGCTCTTTTAAATGTACCCTCAATATATGCAGTAGATAATTTGCAGCCGTAAGTTTTATTAATTGAAGCACATAACACAGGTGCGATTGATTTTATTTCATCATCAGTTATATTAATAAAGTCATTGCGGTTTGCATTATTGATGGTTGTATGAAAACGTTCATAATAAATTAATTCATCAATATCTGACTCAAGTTTGCAATGAGCTGTAAGAGAAGCACTTGCAGCTTTTTTACTGTTGTCACGAACTGTTGTAACACTGTATACATAAGGGTGAAGTGCAGTATCAAGACTATAATGAGTGAGAAATCCCATAATATAAGCTGATACGGCAGGAATGTCAAAGCAATCTTGTATAAATATTTCTTTAACATAGTTCATAAAAAATGTATCAGTACGACTTGTGTGCATGTGACTTCCAATATTATTTTTCTTTTTAGCTACAGCAAGATGTACAAAATCATAAAAGAATATATCAGGCCCTTGCGCACCTGCCATAAATGCACCAAGGGCTTTATTAATTATTGTAGGAATTATATGTGAAGATGTTGATACTTTTAATAATACATCTTGTGAAAATATGTAATGAGTAGCAATACTAGGCATTTTAACAACTCCTTAAATAAAATTTTATAATAATTAAAACACATAATCAGAAATAAGTCTATAATATATTGTGAGTATGGCAATATATAAAAAATTAGTGTAATTTGCAAAAGAATATGATATATTAGAAATACTGATTAGATATTTAAGATAGATAAAGTTTTGACCTTAATATAAAATGTTTTAGAAAGGCACTTGATAAGATATGGATTTATTTGAATATATGCGTGAAAATACAATGAAAACGGAAGCTCCATTAGCTTCAAGATTAAGACCAACTACCTTAGATGAAGTTGTAGGACAACAGCATATTATTGGTAAAGATAAGCTGTTATACAGAGCAATTAAAGCTGATAAGTTAAGTTCAATAATATTTTATGGTCCTCCTGGGACTGGAAAGACAACTCTTGCGAAGGTTATAGCTAATACAACAAGTGCAATTTTTAAGCAGATTAATGCAACAGTTGCCGGTAAAAAAGATATGGAAGATGTTATTAGTGAAGCAAAGAACAGTCTTGGAATGTATGGCAAAAAGACAATCCTTTTTGTAGATGAGATACACCGATTTAACAAAGGTCAACAAGATTATCTTTTGCCTTTCGTTGAAGATGGAACAATTATACTTATAGGAGCTACAACAGAAAATCCATATTTTGAAGTAAATGGAGCGTTAATCTCAAGGTCTGTTATATTTGAATTAAAGCCATTAGAAAAAGAAGATATAAAAGAGCTTATTAATAGAGCGGTTTATGATAAAGACAAAGGAATGGGAGCATTTAATGCGCAGATAGATGAAGATGCGTTAGAATTTCTTGCAGATATTTCAAATGGTGACGCAAGAAATGCACTTAATGCTATTGAGCTTGGAATACTTACAACGAAGGCTTCACAAGATGGAATTATTCATATAACACTTGATATAGCACAAGAGTGTATTCAAAAAAGGGTTGTAAAGTATGATAAAGGTGGGGATAACCATTATGATACTATTTCAGCTTTTATAAAGAGTATGAGAGGTTCTGACCCTGATGCAGCCGTATATTATCTTGCAAGAATGTTATATGCAGGTGAAGATGTAAGATTTATAGCAAGAAGAATTATGATATGTGCAAGTGAAGATGTAGGAAATGCTGACCCACAGGCACTTCAAATAGCAGTAGCCGCAGCACAGGCAGTTGAAAGAATTGGTATGCCAGAAGCTAGGATAATACTTTCACAAGCTGTTATATATGTAGCAACAGCACCTAAAAGCAATTCAGCTATTATGGCAATTGACAAGGCAATGGAGATTGTTAAAGAAAAAACAACTGCACCTGTACCTGTATATCTTAAAGATGCACATTATAAAAATGCGGGAAAGTTAGGACATGGCATAGGATATAAGTATGCACACGACTATCCTAATCACTATGTAAAACAACAGTATCTTCCAGATGGACTTGAAAATAATGTATTTTATGAACCATCTGATATGGGATATGAACATAATATAAAAGAACATATGCTAAAAATACAAGCGGAGGCTGACAGTAATGAAGGATAATATTAACCGTTTAGCCAGAGGTAATTATATATACAATAAAGAACCTGTTGAGCTGTCGGATAAGAATATAAATGAACAGATTGAAACTGGTATGGTATATAAGAAAGAATTTGTTATAAGCTCACCAGAATTTGTTAAGGGAGTAGTGTATTCTACTAATCCACATATAACAATACCAGACAATAATTTTGGCGGAAGAATAAACAGCATTTCTTATACAATAGATACAAGAATGGTAAAACCACTAGAGCATATAACAGGCTGTTTTAAGATTGTAAGTAATTTAGGTGAGGAAAATATCAACTATGATTTTGAAATTACTGTAAATATGTGTGATACGAGTCTTGGAAAAGCATATAATATGTTTCATTTTGCTAATCTTGTGCAGACATCACCTACAGAAGCTTCAGAATTATTTTTATCAGATAATTTTAAGAAGATATTTATAAATGATAACGAACAGTTGAGTTGTATGTATGAGGTACTAAAAAAGAGTAGTAATGTAGAAGATGCAATGGAGGAGTTTCTTATTGCCGTAAAAAAGAAAATGCCTGTTATTTTTGAAGTGTCTGATACAAAAAAAACATTTAATAGTGTTGAAGATGATATAAACGAGCAGTTTGTCATTACAAAAAATAACTGGGGATATTTTAATATATATATCAATTCAGATGTTGATTTTATAGATTTATCTGCCGTAAAGCTTACAGAGAGTGATTTTTCGGGCAATAGATGTGTGGTAAAGTATTCAATAAAAAAAGACAAGCTACATCTCGGTGTCAATCTTGCGTCTATTACAGTAACAAGTGGTAGTATAGAACATATAATACAGCTTGAAGTAAGAAATACACCTATGATAGATATAGCACAGCGAGAAGAACGTCACGCATTGTATAATCTTACAAGGTCATATCTTGATTATAGAATGAAAAAACAAGACATGAAGGACTGGCTAGAAAAAAGCAGTCAAGTTGTGGCAAGATTAAGAGCCTTTAAAAATCAAAATGAATTTTATACTGTGGCACAGGCACAGCTATATGTAATGCAGGGGCAAGATGAAGATGCTAAGTGGCTTCTTGACAGTGTAATAGAATATATTGGCGACAAAAAAGACGAAAACGCAGAGCTTTATTGTTATTATCTTTATGTTAATTCACTTCTTAAAAAAGATGATGAAATAACTAAAAAAGCATTAAATACAGTTGAAAGATATTATGAAAATGGTCACGACGATTGGAGAATGTTGTGGCTTATACTATATCTTGATGTTGAAAGAGAAAAAAATTTAAGTATAAAATTAGCAAGAATTAAAGATATGTATCACAAGGGTTACAGAAGTCCTGTGATGTATTATGAAGCAATGTTAGTTATGAATGAACAACCTGTTTTATTAAGAGTGCTTAATGATTTTGAAATACAGGTGTTAAGTTTTGGCTGTCGTTATGAGTTAATTACAGAAAAGCTTGCAAAGTATGTATGTAGCGTTATTGGAAGTGAAAAAATAGCTCAACCTAAATATCTAGGTATTCTTGAAAAGCTAAATGAAATGTTTAGTGATGACAATATGCTTAGTGTCCTTGTTACACATATGATAAGAAATGAGTTAGTTGGAAGACCTTACTTTGAAATCTATAAAAAGAGTATATTAAGAAAGTTAAGAATTACAAGACTTTATGAATTTTATATGGCAAGTATAGATAAGAGTAAACTTATAAAGCTTCCTAAGATTGTGCTTAGATATTTTGCCTATGAGCCACAGCTAGATTATGAGAATAAGGCTTATCTTTTTGCAAATGTATTGACTAACGAGATTGATAATACAGAAATAATGAAGGAATATAGTTATCAGATTGAACAGTTTGCAAATGAACAGATGCGACAAAGACATATTGATAACAATCTTTGTATTATTTACAAATATATATGTAATAATATCAAGGTTACAGAAGAAAATAAAGATTTCTTAAGTCGTTTTGTATTTGCATATAAGATAACTTGTTTTGATGAAAATATAGAAAATGTTATTATAAGACACAAAGAATTTGACATAGAAGTAAGCTATCCTGTAATTAATAATACAGCCTTTGTTCAGATGTATACAGATAATACAACGATTGCATTTTCTGATAACAATGGAAGAAGAAAGCAAAGTAACATAAAATATGAGATAGAACGTGTATTTGACAATAAAAAAGTGCTTTCACAGATTATAAGTAAGTGTAGTGACAATGTTAATATTCAGATATATATACATGAAAATAATATAAAAAATAATAATCACAGTGATGAAGCACTTGACATTTGTACTAAGCTTTTTAAATGCAAAGAGCTTGCGCCTATATTTAAAAAGTCTATTAATTCGTGGATAATTGATTATTATTATAGATATGGAAATATAGAAGATTTTGATGTGCAGTATCATATAATTGATGAAGACAATTTGAATGTTGAAGATTATTATAAGTTCACTCAAATATGTATAGCTGATAAGATGTACGATAAAGCATATAATATTATTAGCAAATATGGTTTTGCAGGTGTAGATATGATTAAGCTTTTTAGGCTTGCAAGATTTTTTATTGAAAAAGAAGATTATCAATATGATAATGTAGTAGATGCTATATGTACATATCTTTTTACGAGTAAGAAATATGATGAAGTTATATTAAAATTTATGGCACTTTACCATAATTCATCTAATGAAAATATGTATTATGTTTGGAGAGCTTGTGAAACATTTGACGTAGTAAGACAAGAGCTTTGCGAAAGAATAGTATCTCAAATGCTTTTTACAGGAGAGTTGTCAGAAAGACTTAAGGAAGTATTTGGCGAATATTATAAAAATGGTGCAAATATTACGGTTGTAAAAGCTTATATTGGATATAACTCTTATATGTCTTTTGTTAAAATGAAAAATGAAGATAAAAACATATATAGTATAATTGAAAATCTGATAGAAGAAAAAGATAATTTTCCAGAGATATGTCTTTTTGCACTTCTTAAAAAATATTCAGAAGACGATTTATCACAGTTATCTGAGTTTCAATTAAAAACAGCTCAGATTATTCTTAATAAAATGTGTGAAATGAACAGATTATTTTCTTTTTATAAGAAGTTTAAAGGTGTATTAAAGCTTCCATATAATGTTCTTGATAAAACTGTTATTGAATATAGAGCAGCACCCGATGAAAGAGTTGAGATACATTATTCAATAGAAGGTATGGACGAGTTTAGAACAGAGGTGATGAAGTGTCATGCAGGTGGTGTGTTTACAAAGACATTTACTATGTTTTATGGTGACAGTATGAAATATTATTTTACTCATGATAAAGGTGGTAAAATTGTAAGAACAGAAACATTAAGTACTGTATGTAATGATTGTGCTGATGATAATATTTCAAATAGGTTTGACTATATAAATGAGATGATTGCAAGTAAAGATATGCACGATATGGTAACACTTAAACAACTTATGGAAAAATATTGCATACAAAATTACACAGTTTCACAATTATTTAACCCTATCAAGTAAGTTGTTTATCTAATTGTATTAGTTTACTTGAACAAGGGATTAATTAGCTAAAATGCTTAGAAATGAGGATTAACATTGAATAGTAATATAGAGACTAATGAGAATGATGGTTTGATTATTGGTATAGATATTCAAAAACAATATTCACAAATATGCTGGTATGATTATGATAATAAGATATGTGAGCCAGTAGTTTCCGATGAAAATGAAGCATTTATATGTAATCCTAATGAAGTGTGTGAACTTTTTAACACACCGAGGGGACTTGATTATGAATATACGAAGGAACTGGCAGAATTTATATTTAATCTTATTGAACTTACAAAGCACAAGTGTCAACGTATGAAGGTAGAAAAGGTATGTATAACAGTAGAAATATTTGAAAAATATATACTTGATAGGTTAAAGGTGGCACTTAACAGTCTTATAATGCCAAAGGAACAGTGGATATTAATAAGTCATGAGGAATGTTATGCTTATTATGCGTTTAGTCAGAAGCACGAATTATATTCTTCTGGCGTTATGCTTCTTGACTATACGATAGATGGACTTCACACTTATAGAATGAATATTGGCAAGATACAAGATAAGAATGTTATAATGGAAAAAAGAGTAACTTTTGACGACAATAAAATACTAGATGTTGTACAGGGACGTAAGAGTTTTGCAGATGTAAGTGAGCATATTATGGAAATTGTAAGAGGCGTAATGCCTGATAGGAGTTTATCTTCTGTATATCTTACAGGTGTTGGCTTTGATATTCCTGAATTTCCAATGGAATTTGCAAGAATGTTGTGTACTGGAAGAAAAGCCTTTGTGGGACAAAATCTTTTTGTAAAGGGCGCTTGTTACTGTGCTTATGAAGAAATTAACTCAGATTTATTTAAAAATGTTTTGCTTGCTTGTTATAATAGAATAACAACGGGTGTTGAACTTGATATAATTGAAAGAGGAGTTCCTAGAAGATTTAGGTTAGTAAGAACTGGAATTAATTGGTACATGGCAGATAGAAATATTGATTTTATTCTTGATGATATAACAAAGATTAGGTTTATACTAAGAAGTTGTGACAGTAGTGAAGAATATGAAGAAGTTATTGATATAAGTGAAATTCCATACAGAGAAGGCAGAATAACAAGAATTAATATGAATGTAACATTTGAAAATGATAGTAAGATGGTTGTTACAATCACTGACAGAGGTTTTGGAGATTTTGCTAAAAGTTCAGGAAGAGTAATAAAAAAAGAAATTTATCTTGATACGGAAAGGAAAGTATCAGAAGGGGAAGCATAATGAGTGGAATTATTCTATGCAGAACTAAGGAGTCGCAAGTTCCATTACATATTGACAGTATGGATATTAATATATATTCGTTGGAAGAATTGAGTTATTTTATATACAACAATATATATATAATAGAAGCTGATATGATAGATGAAAGATTTCTTAAGTTTATAAAGGAAGATGTAGGTGAGTACGCACTTGCAGATAGAATAGAGTATCTTATGCAAAATGGCGGAGGACTTGCACAGATTGTTGTTACAATACTTAAGTATGTTGATTATTATAATGATGCAGAAATTGATGAAATAAGAGATATTCTTGAAACTCTTAATACTCAAAAGGTATATGAACGTTTAAAGTCAAGAGCAGACTCGTATCTTAATAATAAGTTTTACTATAAGGCAATAGTGACTTATAATAAGATAATAGATGGAAATGTGGATACAACTCTTTCAGGGCTTTTTTATGCAAATGTATATAATAACATAGGTGTTGCTTATGCAAGAATGTTATTGTTTGAGCAGGCTTCATATTATTTTAAAGAAGCATATAGAATAGGGCAAGGGCAAGAATATAAAAAGGCATATATGATGGCGTTACGTCTGTCTAAAGGAGATAATTTTATTGACAATGACGATGAAACAGGAGATAAGCTTGCTATTAAAAAAGAACTTGAAAGTTGTATGGATAATGCAAAGTATTCAGATGAATTTAGAAGTCTTACAGCAACTCTTAATAAAAAAGATGAAGGACACGTTGCAGATTATTATAATGAAATAGAGCATCTTATTGAACGATGGAAGCAAAATTATAGAAAATATACGTCTTGAGGCGGTTAATGAGGAAATATGGGTATATTTAAAAGTTTAAAAAACACATATAAAGAAGAATATGATTTAGATTATCTTGATGAATATTCTTCAGATGATGATATTAATAAGAAGTATAATAATTCCAAAAGTGATATTGATAAATCGGATGATGATATTCATTTAGATGAAGCAGTATTTAATACAAAAGATAAACAAGAAGCACAAGATAAAAGTGTGGCTGAGCTTGTAAGTCAGTTTGAAAAAAAATACGAGATGTACAATAATCAGCAAGCAAGAAAAAAAGAGCTAGAATTGTACGAAGATAAGAAGAAAGAAAAGGCATTAAAAGGTTATGATAAGGCTTACGAAGCTAAGAAAAAAGCACAGGAAGAGGAAGAAAGATTTGACCAGCTTTTAAGTAGTGTGCAAGCAAAAGACCTTATGAGTGCTGTTGATAAGATTAACAATAAAGATAATCTTATTAATGGAAATAAAAATAAAAAATCTTCTAATAAGAGTAGAAAGTTATCAAAAAAGCTTGAAGCAATAGAAGAAGAAAATAAAAAACAACTTGAAATTCAAAAGAATGCTATAAGAAAGACACTTATTGATGGCGCAAAAAGTGCAAGTTTATCTAAAAATAGTGAATTTACAGAAGATATTTCTAGTGTAAAAAAAGTCAATAGACAAAGTAAGGTTAGTAAAAATATAAGTTCAATAGATAGTCAGCTAAACAATAAAACTGATAATGTAAATTATAATAGAACTAATAATACTAATCGTGATATCAGTGACAAGACAACACGTCGTTACAAGGCTTTAGAAGCTGAAGAAGTAGTAAAGACTACTAATATAAGTACACCTGAAGATACAGTCAATACAAAAAAAGAAAGTAAAAGAATATCGCACAGAAAAAGTGATGATAGAATAAGCAATTATATAAAAGAACAGTGTAAAATAATGGAAGATGCTTCAATTAGTATTGATATGTCAATGAAGGAATATGAAAATGTTACAAGGCAATTTTCAGATGTTCAAATGATTGAAGCTGCTCCAGAATACTTATTAAAACAGATATCTACTGAGGCAGAAAGAGTTGATAACCTTACTGTTGATAGAAGAATGTATAAATCAGATGATAAAAAGCTTTCTAATAGTACATATCACAAAATGGAAATGTTAGAAGATGATTTTGATAAGAGTCTTAAATATCTTGAAAAAGAAGAGTCTTATTATGAAGCAGTAAAAAGAGATATGAGGATACTTGAAGCAGAAAGGCTTTCACTTCGTCTTGATGCACAGGAGCTTACAAAAAGACAATTAAAGGTTCGTAAGATATCGCTTATTTCGGTAATATTTCTTGTGGTTATATTTTCAATATTTGTAATAGCAATGATAGCAATGGACGATACACAAAATACGTTGTTATTTGCTATAATTACTGCACTTGGTGCAATTATAGCTATTGGTATGTTTGGTATATTAAGAGTTACTGAAAGACAAGTACTTGTAACAGAAAAGAAGATTAACAAGGCAGCAGGACTTCTTAATAAGATTAAGATAAAATATATTAATGCGGCTAATGCACTTGACTATGGTTATTCAAAATATGGTGTTAAAAGTTCTTATGAACTTGTTAAAAAGTTTGAGGCTTATCTTGAGATGAAGGAAGAACAAAAAAGAGTTGTTATGCTTACATCAAGTCTTAATGAAGCAGAAGAACATTTACAATCTCTATTAAGACAAGCTGGTGTATATAATACACAAATATGGCTTACACGAGTTAAGGCACTGTACAATAAAAATGAAATGGTAGAAGTAAGGCACGACCTTACTGTACAACGTCAAAGGTTAAGAGGTCTTATTCAAGATAATGAAGATATAATGGAAGATGCAAAATGTAATATTATGAAGGTTACAAATAATAATCCAGAATATATGAATGACGCATTGAATATTATAGAAGATTTTGAACGAAGAAGTACTATGAGAAAAAATGCAAAGAGAGCTAATTATTAAATAAAATTTATAATAAGTATATTATGTTATTAAAAAAATATAGATTTTCAAATTATTAGATAAATATTATACAAAAAATAAAATTTTGCTTGCCAATTGTAAAGCGTATGATAAAATAGAAATTAGGTTTTTTCAGATGGAGGAAAAAGAAGATGATGAAGGAAAGATTACAAGAAATCAAAGAAAAAGCTTTAGAGCAAATTAATTCAACTGATTCTCTTGAAAAATTAAATGAAGTTAGAGTGGCTTTCTTAGGTAAAAAAGGAGAGCTTACAGAAGTGCTTAAGGGAATGAAAGATGTATCTCCAGAAGAACGTCCAGCAGTAGGACAGATTGTTAATGATACAAGAAAGAGCATTGAAGAAGTTCTTGAAAATGCAAAGAAAAATCTTGCAACAAAGTTAAGAGAAGCACAGCTTAAGAGTGAAGTTATTGACGTTACACTACCTGCTAAGAAAAACAATGTAGGACATAGCCACCCAGATACTCTTGCACTTGAAGAAGTTGAAAGAATTTTCGTAGGCATGGGTTATGAAGTTGTTGAAGGCCCAGAAGTTGAGTATGACTACTATAACTTTGAAGCCCTTAATATTCCTGCTAACCACCCAGCAAAAGATGAGCAGGATACATTCTATATTAATGATAAGATTGTGCTTAGAACACAGACATCATCTGTACAGGTACATGAGATGGAAAAGGGAAGACTTCCAATTAAGATGATTTCTCCGGGTCGTGTATACAGAGCTGATGAAGTAGACGCAACACATTCACCTTGTTTCCATCAGGTTGAAGGTCTTGTTATTGATGAAAATGTTACATTTGCTGACTTAAAGGGAACATTAGCTGAATGGGCAAGACAGTACTTTGGGCCAGATACAAAGGTTAAGTTTAGACCACATCATTTCCCATTCACAGAGCCAAGTGCAGAAATGGACGTTACTTGTTTTAAGTGTGGCGGTAAGGGCTGTCGTATGTGTAAGGGCGAAGGCTGGATAGAAATCTTAGGCTGTGGAATGGTTCACCCACATGTATTCGAAATGTGCGGAATTGATAAGGACAAGTATACAGGCTTTGCATTTGGTATAGGTCTTGAAAGGATTGCTGACCTTAAGTATGAAATAGACGATATGAGATTATTATATGAAAATGATATTCGTTTCTTAAAGCAGTTCTAAAAACTTTTGTAATATTAAATAAGTTTTCATTTTTATTTACACGAGCAATGCGCCAAAGTTTGTGCTTGTACAGGAATTGGCAAATGGTATGATAAATTAAGAGTTTGCCAAGCTTATTTCTTATAGTTGTTTTGAGTAATAAAAGTGGATTATGGAAAGTTAATAAAAGTGTTGTATTATAAATAACAAGTATGAAAGGATTAATAAATCATGAATACATCATTAAATTGGATTAAAGCAATAGTACCAGGTCTTGAAAATGTTACACCACAAGAATTTGCTGATGCAATGACTCTTTCAGGAACTAAGGTTGAAAGCTTTGAGTCATACGATAAAAATCTTGAAAAAATAGTTATCGGACAGATTGAGTCTGTAGAAAAGCACCCTGATGCTGATAAACTTGTAGTGTGTCAGGTAAATGTAGGAAATGAAACAATACAGATAGTTACAGGTGCTTCTAATATTAAAGTAGGTACATCAGGTCAGAAAGTTCCAGTAGTATTAGACGGTGGACGAGTAGCAGGCGGACATGATGGTGGCGCTTTACCAGAAAATGGTATTAAGATAAAGAAGGGTAAGTTAAGAGGCGTTCCATCTAATGGTATGATGTGTGCTATTGAAGAACTTGGTTCATCAATAGAATTTTATCCAGACGCAGCAGAAGATGGTATATATATCTTAGGTGATGACGCTGAAGTTGGTTCTGATGCTATAGAATATCTTGGACTTCATGATACAGTACATGAATACGAAATTACTAATAACAGAGTAGACTGTTATAGTGTTCTTGGTATAGCAAGAGAAGTGGCAGCTACATTTAAGAAGCCTTTTAACCCACCAGTAGTTACAAAGACTGGTAATTCAGAAGATGTTAATGACTATATTTCAGTAGAAGTTAAGGATACAGACCTTTGTAGCAGATACACAGCAAGAGTTGTAAAGAATATTAAGCTTGCACCATCTCCTAAGTGGATGCAAAGAAGACTTGCTACAGCAGGAATTAGACCAATCAACAATATAGTAGATATAACTAACTATGTTATGGAAGAATATGGTCAGCCAATGCACGCTTATGACCTTGATACAATAGCAGGTAAGAAGATTATCGTAAGACGAGCAGAAGATGGAGAAAAGTTTGAAACTCTTGATGAGCAGGAAAGAACACTTGATTCATCAATGCTTATGATATGTGATGCTGATAAAGCTATTGGTCTTGCTGGTATTATGGGTGGTCAGAACTCTAAGATTACAGACGATGTAACAACAATGCTTTTTGAAGCAGCTACATTTGACGGAACTAATATAAGAAAAGCTACTAAGAAGTTAGGTTTAAGAACAGATGCTTCTGGCAAGTTTGAAAAGGGACTTGACCCAGAAAATGCAATGGCAGCAATGGACAGAGCTTGTCAGCTTATTGAAGAGCTTGGTGCAGGTGAAGTTGTTGGTGGAGCAATTGATATATATCCTAACAAGAAGGAAAAGAAGAGAATTACATTTGAACCAGAAAAGATTAATGCGTTATTAGGTACAGATGTGTCTGTTGACGAAATGATGTCATACTTTGAAAGACTTGAATTAGAATATGACAAGGAAAGTAATGAACTTATTATTCCTACATTTAGACAAGACCTTTTAAGAACTGCTGATATTGCAGAAGAAGTTGCAAGATTTTACGGCTATGCTAATATTCCTACAACGCTTCCATCAGGCTCAACAACAATGGGTAAGATTTCTTTCAAGCATAGAGTTGAAAATGTTGCAAGAGAAATAGCACAGTTCTGTGGCTTCTCACAGGCTATGACATATTCATTTGAAAGTCCTAAGGTATTTGACAAGTTAAAGCTTGATGAAAATTCAGAATACAGAAATACAATACTTATTTCTAATCCATTGGGAGAAGATTTCTCAATAATGAGAACACTTCCAGTTAATGGTATGCTTACATCACTTTCAACTAACTATAATAGACGTAACAAGAACGTAAAGCTTTATGAATTTGCTACAGTATATATTCCTAAGGAAGATAAGGTAAATGAACTTCCAGACGAAAGAGTTCAGTTCACATTAGGCTTCTATGGCGATGGTGACTTCTTTACAATGAAGGGTGTAGTTGAAGAATTTTTCGATAAGATTGGAATGAAGTTAAGACCAGAGTATAATCCAGAAGCTAACAAACCATTCTTACATCCAGGTCGTCAAGCAGAAATTAGCTATGATGGTGTAAAGGTCGGATATTTAGGTGAAGTTCACCCAGATGTTGCTGACACATATTCACTTGGCGAAAGAACATATATAGCAGTAATTGATATGCCTGCTGTAGTGGAATTTGCTTCATTTGATAGAAAGTATGAAGGAATTGCAAAGTTCCCTGCTGTATCAAGAGATATTAGTATGGTAATGCCTAAGGAAGTTTTAGTTGGCGAGGTTGAAAAGATTATAGAAAAGAGAGGCGGTAGCCTTCTTGAAAGCTATAATTTATTTGATATATATGAAGGCGCTCAGATTAAGATTGGTTACAAGTCAGTAGCATATTCTATATCATTTAGGGCTAAAGACAGAACACTTGAAGACAAAGATGTTTCAAGTATTATGGAAAATATATTAAAGGATTTAGCAGAATTAGGTATTGAACTTAGAGCATAATAACACGAAAGGTATGGTAATATTTTGAATTTACATGATTTTTATTATGACCTTCCAGAAGAACTTATTGCACAAGACCCATTATCAGACCGTTCAAGTTCAAGACTTATGGTGCTTGACAAGGAAACTGGTGCAATTGAACATAAGATATTCAAGGATATAATTGACTATCTTAATCCGGGAGATTGTCTTGTAATTAATGATACTAAGGTTATTCCAGCAAGACTTATTGGTGAAAAGGTTGGAACAGGAGCAGCTATTGAAGTACTTCTTCTTACTAGAAAAAATGATTTAAAGGATACTTGGGAAGTGCTTGTAAAGCCTGGTAAGAAAGCTAGAGTTGGTGCTAAGATTAGTTTTGGTAATGGCAAGCTTATTGGAGAAATTATAGATATTGTAGAAGAAGGAAATAGACTTATTCAATTTACTTATGATGGTATATTTGAAGAAATACTTGATGAGTTAGGTCAAATGCCACTTCCACCTTATATTACACATAAGCTTGAGGATAAGAATAGATATCAGACTGTATATGCAAAGCATGATGGTTCTGCAGCAGCACCAACGGCAGGACTTCATTTTACTAAGGAGCTTCTTGAAAAAATTAAAGAAAAGGGGATTGATATAGCAAGAGTAACGCTTCATGTAGGACTTGGTACATTTAGACCTGTTAAAGAAGAAAATATTCTTGACCATCATATGCACTCAGAGTTCTATATGGTAGAACAAGAAGAAGCTGACAAGATTAATAATGCAAGAAAGAATGGACACAGAGTAATATCTGTTGGTACAACAAGTACAAGAACTCTTGAGTCAGTAGCAAAAGAAGATGGTACAATTCCAGCTTGTAGTGGTTGGACACAGATATTTATATATCCTGGTTATAAATTTAAGGCAATAGATTGTCTTATTACTAATTTTCATTTGCCAGAGTCAACACTTGTTATGCTTGTATCAGCACTTGCAGGAAGAGAGCATGTACTTAACGCATATAAAGAAGCTGTGGAAGAAAAATATAGATTTTTTAGTTTTGGAGATGCTATGTTTATACATTAAGTTGATATACAGAAATGAGGGATAATTTATGGGTATTGAAAAAAGAAGAGCAAAAAGAGTAGATGTAAATGCTGTTATTAGTATTAATAGGCTTGATAATGGTGAATATTTACATTATGAAGATAGTAAGAAGATTAATGTAAATATCATAGATGTGTCAGAAACGGGTATTTCATTCTCAACACAAGAGCCAATAGAGATTAATTCCTATTATAATACTGACCTTGATTTTGATGGTTGTGCAAGAATTAAAGCTGTTGTACAGATTGTAAGGAAAGATGATAGTAATCCTAACAATATTATATATGGTGGTAGGTTTATTGGTATTAGTACAGAAGACCAGTTTAAACTTAGTGTATTTAGAATTGTAAGTGAAAATAAGGCTGAACAAAAGTAAAGTTGGTTGAAGATACTAGAATTATATAAAACATTCACACACTAGTAAAAGTACAGTTATTTATCTTTGTATGTCATCATCGAACAAGTGTGTTCGCTGTTGCCATACAAAGATAGATAGCTGTTCTTTTAATGGTGCATTCATTGCTTTATATAATTCTAGTATCTTATGTAAGTGTATTGGCTTAATTAGCATATAAATACTTAATTAAAAGAATTTATGGTTGCATTTTTGGTGAGTTTTATTGTATAATAACTAAGATATTGAGTAACACAGACAATCGCGGCTACAAGTGTCGAAAGACTGTAGGTGAGGAAAGTCCGGGCTTCATAGGGCAGAATGCCAGATAACGTCTGGTGGAGGTGACTCCAAGGCTAGTGCAACAGAAATATACCGCCATTTTTAATGGTAAGGGTGGAAAGGTAGCGTAAGGGACTACCGCACTTTTGGTAACAAAGGTGGCTATGTAAACCCCATTCGAAGCAAGACCAAAACAAAAGTGATACGGCTGCCCGTCGTGCTTTTAGGTAGGTCGCTTGAGCCTGCTGGCGACAGTAGGACTAGATAGATGATTGTCTAATACATAACCCGGCTTATAGTGTTGCTCGATATTTTATTATTTTAAAATTAATTTTGAATTTCTTTTAATATTAATATAAATAAGTCCCCATCTTTATTTGTTATTGTTTTATACAATAAAAGTAAAGATGGGGACTTATTTAGTGTTTATGCCAACAACAACTGAAAGGTTATTCTCGCACAAGACTGATTGATAGTTGAGATAATTTGAGAAACTAGCAGAGTGTGTTTCTTATATTTTGTTAAAAAGCTGTCACAATAAAAATTAATATAAAAGTATATTGATTTCTTTGTGACAGCTTTTTATGGTTTACTATTATTAAGTTAAGTAGAAAAGTTAAATTCTAATATTTTATTAGTGTTGTAATATTATGTTTCTTAGTCTATATGTCTGCTTCTACGAGTGTATTTTTCTTCACAGTATTTACATCTATATACTTGTTTTTCTTCATCAGTTAAGATAAATACATGGTCAAGCTCTTGTTCTATTGATGTTATACATCTAGGATTTTGGCATTTGATTACGTTTGTAATTGACTTTGGAAGTTTTAATGTCTTTTTGTCAACGATTTCACCGTTTTTGATGATGTTTACAGTGATATTGTGGTCGATGAAGCCGAGTGCGTCAAGGTCTACAAGGTCAAGGTCGGCTTCTATTTTTATAATGTCTTTTTTGCCCATTTTATTACTTCTTGCATTTTTGATAATAGCAACACAGCAGTCGAGCTTGTCTAATCCAAGCTTGTTATATATCATCATAGATTTACCAGCTTCGATATGGTCAAGAACGAAGCCTTCATTTAATTGTCCTACGTTTAACATTTATTAATTAGTGGGATTATATAATCCCACACTCCTTTCGTTTAAATTATTTGTCAAGACCTAAAAGTGTAAGGATAAGTGCCATTCGCACATATACACCGAATTGTGCCTGCTTAAAGTATGCAGCTCTAGGGTCATCATCAACTTCTACAGATATTTCATTAACTCGTGGAAGTGGGTGTAACACATACATGTCTTTTTTAGCAAGTTCCATTTTGGCTTTGTCAAGAATGTAGAAGTTTTTCATTCTTAAATAGTCGTCTTCATTGAAAAATCTTTCTTTTTGAACACGAGTCATATAAAGAATATCAAGTTTTGGCATTACATCTTCGAGCTTTTCAACTTCTTCAAATTCTATATTGTTGTCGATTAAGTTTTCTTTTATATAATCAGGAATACTAAGTTCTTTAGGTGATATAAGAATAAACTTTACATTCTCATATCTTATAAGAGAATTGATAAGTGAATGAACAGTACGACCAAACTTTAAGTCGCCACAAAGACCTATTGTGAAATTGTTAAGAGAGCCTTTTAATTCACGAATTGTCATCATATCAGTAAGTGTCTGTGTTGGATGTTGATGACCACCATCACCTGCGTTGATAATTGGAATTAATGACTTTGAAGCTGCTACCATAGGAGCGCCTTCTTTTGGGTGTCGCATTGCACATATATCTGCGTAACATGAGATAACTCTTATTGTGTCTGATACGCTTTCGCCTTTTGCTGCCGAGCTTGAATTGGCAGAAGAAAAACCAAGGACAGAGCCACCGAGATTGAGCATTGCTGCTTCAAAACTGAGTCTTGTTCGTGTACTTGGTTCATAGAAAAGTGTAGCTATTTTTTTACCATCACATTTGTGACTGTATTTAGCAGGGTCTTTTGCAATATCGCTTGCTAAATCGAGAAGTTGTTCTGTTTCATCGGTTGTAAAGTCGAGTGGGTTTAATAAATGTCTCATTAATAATCCTCCGTATTTGCCTGTGTTCATAAGTGTTATGAACTACAGAAATTTTTCTTTACAACATATTTTACTATGATTTTTGTAATTGCACAATTATTATTTTGAAATATTTTTTATATTTTTAATATGATATAATTAAGGTTATGGGGATATCAGTAGTATATAAGCAAACACACACCAGTAAAAGTACAGTAGTCTATATTTGTCTGTCATCATCGAACAAGTGTGTTCGATGTTGTCATACAAATATAAACTACAGTTCTTTTAATGGTGCATTTATTTACGCGAACAACGAGTCAAAGTCTGTGCTTGCACAAGACCTTGACGACTGTCGCGATAACTTGAGAAACTTGCAATGCAAGTTTCTCGTAGTTGCTTATATACTACTGATATCTTACGGAAGTTTATTATGGTGTGATAGATTGTAAGTTTTAAGAAGTTGTGGTACAATAGTTGATAACTTGAAACCAGTGAAGCTAATGAGATATATCCAGTGCAAGTTGAAATAGTCTTGATAATGATGAGGTAGAACTCTGTTGGGATTGGCGGCTTATGGTTAAGACTACTAAATTAAGTGGTAAATAATTAAAATCTAGGAAAGGAAAAGCTATATTAACTACAAATCGTGAGATTGTAGCAATTATTTAACATATACGAATTTGTGTATGTTTTTAGTAGCAGGTTTAATATGTCTAAGATTATATTGACAGGAGATAGACCAACAGGAAGACTTCATCTTGGTCATTATGTTGGTTCTCTTAAAAGGAGAGTAGAATTACAAAATTCAGGAGAGTTTGATAATATATTTATTATGATAGCAGACGCACAGGCGCTTACAGATAATGCGGACAATCCTGAAAAAGTAAGACAAAATATTATAGAGGTTGCACTTGACTATCTTTCATGTGGTGTTGACCCTACTAAGACTAATATTTTTATACAGTCACAGATACCACAGCTTACAGAGCTTACATTTTATTATATGAACCTTGTTACAGTGTCAAGATTACAACGTAATCCTACTGTAAAGGCTGAAATTCAGCTTCGTAACTTTGAAACAAGTATTCCAGTAGGCTTCTTTACATATCCTATAAGTCAGGCTGCGGATATTACAGCATTTAAGGCTACAACAGTCCCAGTAGGTGAAGACCAAGAGCCTATGATTGAACAGACTAGAGAGATTGTAAGAAAGTTCAACTCTGTTTATGGAGATACACTTGTTGAACCAGAGATTTTATTACCAGATAATAAGGTATGTATGCGACTTCCTGGTACAGATGGCAAGGCTAAGATGAGTAAGTCACTCGGTAACTGTATATATTTGGCAGATACACCAGAAGATGTTAAAAAGAAAGTTATGGGAATGTACACTGACCCAGACCATATAAGAATTGAAGACCCAGGTAAGATAGAAGGAAACTGTGTGTTTACATATCTTGATGCTTTAAGCACACCGGAAGACTTCAAGGAATTTCTTCCAGATTACAATAACCTTGATGAATTAAAGGAACACTATCAGAGAGGTGGTCTTGGCGATGTTAAGGTTAAGAAGTTCTTAAATAACGTAATTCAAAAGGAACTTGAGCCAATAAGAGCAAGAAGACATGAATTTGAAAAGGATATTCCAGAAGTTTATAATATTCTTAAAAAGGGTACAGAGGAAGCATACAAGGTGGCACAGCAGACACTTGATGAAGTTAAGGCTTCTATGAAGATTAATTATTTTGATGATGAAGAACTTATCAAGGTTCAATCAGAAAAATATAATCCAGTTGATTAAATTTTTTATTTACTTTGAAGTTTTTAAGTATAAGTGTTATCTAAAAAAACAGCTATATTTGTATAACAACTATGAACTAATTTGTTCAAGGTGATATACATATATAGCTGTTTTTTAACTTAATGGACAAAATAATAAACCATCCGCATAGCGATGATGTGCTTACACTCCAACGGCTAAAGCTCGTTGGTTTCTTATATACAATCACTTTCCAATATACTCGGCATATAAGACTAATGACTTTTTATAAGACGTTCACTACCAAAGACACCACTGTATCTATTAACGATAGTATGAGGCTCGTGTCGAAAACTATATCTATTATAGCACATTATTATAATAAGCAATAGAAGTAGGTAAATTGCTTATTATAATTCTTTTATAATCATGTTGTTTGGCTTTGATATTTTTATTTCTGGGCCATTCATTACAATTAGTCCTCGGTCGAAATGAATAGTAAATATTGTGATGGTATTTCCTTCGTTATTAAGTGACATTATATGCTTGTCATCTGGGAACATTGATATGTACTTAGGATAGTCACCACTAATAGGAAGAGATGAAATACTGCTCAAAAGTCCTGTTTCCTTGTTGATTGAATATATTGTAACAGTGTTATCTCCTGCGTTAGAACAAACTGCATTATTACCATCGTTAGCAAATATAAAGTTAGAAGCGGCACTGTTGGACTTGTGACCTTTTCTTACAGTGAAAATATTTTGTATAAATTCAAATCTTTCTTTGCGGTTCTTATCGTATGAATATACATTGATATAATTCTTTAATTCGCAAACAACATAAGCAAACTTGCCATCTGGACTAAAGTGCATTTGTCTAGGAGCTGACTCAAGTTGTGTTCTTATTATATCATATAACTTAAGCTTTCCTGTGTCGTGATTAAATTCATATACTTTTATCTGGTCAATACCTAAGTCACAGACACATAAAAGTTCATTGTCTGGTGTAAATACAGACCAATTTACATGAGGTCGGAAGTTACGTTCAGCAATACTTCCAAGTCCTTTGTGAAATACTTCATCAACGATATTACCTACAGAACCATCTTCATTGAGTCTTAATACTGTGATTTTACCATCGTGATATCCTGATACAATGATAAAGCGGTCATCATTAGTCACTGTTAAATGACAACCACGCATACCGTTAATAGAGCTTATATTAATAGGCTCTAAATCACCATCGGGTGCAATTGCAAATGATGCTACACCTGTGTCACATATTGAGTATAAGTATTTTTGACTATGTGAAAATGTAATATAAGATGAGTTATTTATCTTAACACCTTTTCTCTTTGTAATACGTCCTTTTTTAATATCCATATCAAATATATTGATACCATCGTCAGCACCATTGTTATAACAGCCGACATAAGCAACAAAATTGTTCGCCATAATTTTCCTCCATTCTTACGCATATCGTACTTAAGAATATTTTAATTCAAATTATGTAGCTTTTCAACATTTATATACATTTCTTAGCAATTTTTTCTATATCTACATCAACAAGGATTGCGTCTGGACCAATACATTTTACGCATTTGAAGGGAATTACATATTCTATTTCATGTCCGAGAAGCCCGCAAAACTTTGCCGGGCCGGGGACAATTATGGTTAAAATACAACCGCTACAAGTATCGAAGTCAATGTCGGCAACGAAGCCTAGAACTTTACAGTCGCTTACATTTATTACTTGCTTATTTCTAAATTCACATATCCGCATAGACAAGCTCCAAGTAGAATGTTCTTATTAAATTATATGCGGGAAATGTATAAGTGTGTGGGGAAGATACTATTTTACTTTATACATCATTATAGCTTGAATGATACAAAATTAGTTATATATAATTTCTATATTATTAATAAGAATTAAAGTTTGAGTGTGTATTAAAAATAATTATATAAGATATTTTTTCATAGCCTTTAGTGCATTTTTTTCAAGACGACTAACTTGTGCTTGTGATATACCTATTTCGCTTGCCGTTTCCATTTGTGTTTTGCAGTCGAAAAATCTCATTCTTATAATTCGCTGTTCTCGTTTATCTAGGTGCTTCATCGCTTCTGAAAGAGCTAGGTGTTCTACCCATGTGTCTTCTTTGTTTTTTTTGTCACTTACTTGGTCCATAATATAAAGTGTGTCGCCACTTTCAGAAAATACTGGCTCGTATAGAGAAACTGGAGATTGTACTGCGTCCATTGCCATAACGATATCTTCACGACTAATTCCTGTTTCTGCAGATATTTCAGATACGGTAGGTTCTTTTTGATGTTTTTTTATATAATTTTCTTTAGCATATAATGCTTTATAGGCAGTATCTTTTAATGACCTGCTCACTCGGATTGATGAGCTATTGTCACGAAGATGTCGTTTTATCTCACCAGTAATCATAGGAACGGCGTAGGTAGAAAATTGTACACCTTGATTAATATCGAAGTTATCTAAAGCCTTAATCATTCCTATACAACCTATTTGAAATAGGTCATCAATATTTTCATTGCTTTGTGAAAAGCGTTGCACAATGCTTAAGACAAGTCTTAAATTGCATTTGATAAATTTTTCACGAGCAATATTATCGCCAGCTTTAACTTTTTGTAAAAGTAGTGATTTTTCTTTGGAAGATAAAAGGGGGAGTGAAGACGTATTCACTCCACATATTTCAACTTTATAACCAGCCAATTCTATTTTCTCCTTTATAATTCTAAAATTAATAAGTAGTAAAGCAAATTGTAATATTAACTTTACTAGCTTTATTTTTTATTCTTTATAAAGTATTGCCATGATAGATGGATTTATACTGCCAAGAATAACCAATTTGGCAAAGGACGTATTCTAAAAGTAATATATAAAAGAAGTAAAATATAGTAAAAATGCGGCAAATAATTGACTATACCATAATATTAAATTATAATCAAATATGCATAGGGATTGTAAAAATTTTTATTTAGCAATAATGGAAAAAGTGTAAGCTAATTCTGATAAATTGTTATAGTAGTAATATATAAACAAATATAAGAATACATTTTACAGAAAATGGCATTACATTTGGTGAAAATTTTTAAATAAAAAAAATACAATAAAATAATTAAAATATGGAGGTATATATTTTGAAATGTCCATTTTGTGGTAATGAGAATACAAAAGTTATAGATTCAAGACCAACAGATGATTGCTCGATAAGAAGAAGACGTCAATGTGAAGAATGTGGGAAAAGATTTACCACTTATGAAAAAGTTGAAACGTTACCTCTTATTGTAATAAAGAAAGATAATAATAGAGAACCTTATGATAGACAAAAAATCTTAGCAGGAATTGTAAGGTCTTGTCATAAGCGACCTATTTCATTAGAACAGATTAATCATACAGTTGATGAAATCGAAAATCAAATATTTAATCTTGAAGAAAAAGAAGTAACAACAACAGATATTGGCGCAATTGTTATGGATAAGTTAAAGCAATTAGATGAAGTTGCTTATGTAAGATTTGCTTCAGTATATCGTGAATTTAAAGATGTTAATACATTTCTTGATGAGATTAATAAGATACTAAAATAATTTATAGAAAGGCAGGATAATATCAAATATGTTAGAGAGATTTTATCCTACTGCTTATTACGACTCAGCATATAATATAGATTATGATGGGTTATATAAAGCTGGATACAAAGGGATAATATATGACGTTGACAATACACTTGTAGAGCATGGTGCGC
Organism: uncultured Eubacterium sp.; assembly: GCA_900551945.1. Classification (GTDB taxonomy): domain Bacteria; phylum Bacillota; class Clostridia; order Lachnospirales; family Lachnospiraceae; genus Lachnospira. The sequence continues at coordinate 40,150 of URYE01000003.1, forward strand.
CTGTGACAACAAGAGCAATAGAACTATTTAACAAGCTTCATTCAAAAGGCATTAAGACTTGTATTATCTCTAATAATAAAGAGTATAGGGTTAAACCTTTGGCTGATAAAGTACATTCAGAGTATGTAAGTAATGCAAAGAAGCCATCACCTGTTAATTACATTAAAGCAATGGAGATTATGGGAACAGACGTTAATAACACATTATTTATTGGTGACCAGCTCTTTACTGATGTGTGGGGAGCTAATAGAGCAGGAATAAAGACAATTCTTGTAGCACCTATAGCTAAACATGAAGAAATACAAATTGTTTTAAAACGTTATCTTGAGGCGATTGTGTTACATTTTTATATGAAAAATCATACGATGAATGAAAAAATATAATATAAATATATTTAAGTTTTGGTATTAATACAAAAAATATCAAATTGAGAAAGGAAAAGAAAAATGAATGTAATTAATGGAACAACAAAGGTGTGTGGCTTAATTGGCAATCCTGTGGGACATTCTATTTCACCTTTAATACATAATAAACTTGCAAAGCTTTGTAATATTGACATGGTGTATACAACATTTAAAGTTGAAAAGGGGTGTGTAGAAACTGCCGTTAAAGGTGCATTTGCACTTGATATAAAGGGGCTTAATGTGACAGTTCCGCATAAGCAGGAAGTGATAGACGTGCTTGATGATATTGACCCTATGGCAAAGGCAATTGGTGCTGTGAATACACTTGTAAGAACTGACAAGGGTTATAAAGGATATAACACTGATATTTTGGGACTTGAAAGAGAGCTTGACGAAGTAGGAATTAAGCTTGGTGGTAATAAGGTAATAATTTTAGGTGCTGGTGGTGCTGCCAGAGCAATTGCATTTTTATGTGTAAATAAGGGTGCAGTAAGTGTTAATATTCTTAATAGAACAGTTGAAAAGGCTCAAAGCATTGCAAATGATATTAATACACATCTTAACTCTTGTGTGGCAAAGGCTATGGCTTTATCAGATTATAATATGCTTGAAGGTGATGATTATATTGTAATTCAGACTTCAAGTGTAGGTTTGTATCCTAATTGTGACAGTGCTGTTATTGAAGATGAAGAATTTTATAAAAAGGCAGCAGTTGGCGTTGATATTATTTACAATCCTGCAACTACTAAGTTTATTAAGCTTATTAATGCTCAAGGAAAATGTGCTTACAACGGTCTTAAAATGTTATTATATCAAGGAGTTAGTGCCTTTGAATTGTGGAATAATATAAAAGTTACAGATGAACAGGCAAATGAAGTTTACGAATGTATGAAAAAGGAGTTAAACATCGTTGAATAATATAGTACTTATAGGTTTTATGGGGTGTGGAAAGACAACCTTTGGTAAATGGATTGCAAATAATTACAATATGGAATTTATAGATACTGATGATTATATAGAAAGTAAAGAAAATAGAAAGATAAGTGATATATTTGCAAGTGATGGAGAAGAGTTTTTTAGAAGTCTTGAAACAAGCACTATAGATAAATTATCTAAAAGTGTAAGTAATGCTGTAATATCTGTTGGCGGAGGTCTTCCGGTAAGAGAGTGTAACAGAGCTATACTTAAACAACTTGGAAAAGTAATCTATCTTGAAACATCAATAAATGAGCTTGAAAAACGTCTTAAAAATGATACAAAAAGACCACTTCTTGCAGGTGGAAATGTAAGACAAAAGATAGAAAGTCTTATGATTGCAAGAGAAAATATTTATATTTCTGTAGCAGATTGTGTTATTAAGACAGATAATAAATCATTTAAACAGATGTATGAAGAAGTAAAGCTGTAATTTGTTAATTTATTCATACGAGCAACGAGTCAAAGTTCGTACTTGCATTAGACTGGGTGACTGTTGTGATAATATGAGAAACTAGCAGAGAGTGTTTCTTATAGTTGAATATAGCAAAGTTTATGGTATGAAAATTTTTTGTCTAAAAGACGCAAACTAGATTTGATAGACTATAATGAGTAAATCAGTTGGAAAGGATTATATTATGAAAATATTAGTAATTAATGGACCTAATATTAATTTTTTAGGTATTAGAGAAAAAGGGATATATGGCAATCAAGACTATGCTTATCTTGAAAAGCTTATTAATGATAAGGCAAATGAACTTGGGGTAGAAGTTGAAGTTTTCCAAAGCAATCACGAAGGAGCAATAATTGACAAGATACAGCAGGCTTACTATGATAAAGTAGATGGAATTGTAATTAATCCGGGAGCATTTACACATTACAGTTATGCTGTAAGAGACGCACTTGCTTCCGTTGCCGATATTCCTAAGATTGAAGTTCATATATCTAATGTACATACAAGAGAAGAATTTAGACATACATCTGTTACAGTGCCAGTGTGCAACGGTCAGGTGGTAGGCTTAGGACTTAATGGTTATTTATATGCAGTGCAGGCAATTAAAGACATGAAAAATGTATAATATTTAGTAACTATTTATATGTAAGCTTGACATTTATAAATAGGTGGCAAAAAAACACATAGTTTGTTGGCAACAGTAGTCATATGGCAAAAGTTAAAATTTATCTATTTACAGCTTCATATGTGAAAGATGTATTTTATATTGGATATGGTAATACTATATGTGTGAAAAGTAACAATATTTATAAATTTATATAAGTAATTGTAAAAAAGAGGTTGCCAAAATGCTCAATTTATTATAAAATGATAAAAGTTATTGATTAAAATTCCACGAAATTCAAGTGGTAATAATTGTTATTATTTATAGGCATACTATAATGGTAACTAGGAACTAACTATATTTTAAAGAAAGGAAAAGCTACAAGTAGATAATATATATAATCAAGATATATTTATTATCTAGCATATACGTTTGTATGTGTTTTAAGTAGCAGGTATACCAAAGTATGGTAACAGCAGGTGATTTTAAGAACGGTATCACATTAGAAATGGACAATGCTATTTGGCAGATTATAGAATTCCAGCACGTTAAGCCAGGTAAGGGTGCGGCTTTCGTTAGAACTAAGTTAAAGAACATCGTAAGTGGTGGTGTTGTTGAAAAGTCTTTCAGACCAACAGAAAAGTTCACATTAGCTCATATCGAAAGAAAAGAATTCCAGTATTTATATGCTGATGGTGACCTTTACAACTTCATGGATACAGAAACTTATGACCAGATTGCATTAAGCGCAGATAATGTTGGTGATTCACTTAAGTTCGTTAAGGAAAATGAAATGGTTAAGTTATGCTCACACAATGGCAATGTATTCGCTATTGAACCACCTATTACTGTTGAATTAGAAGTAACAGAAACAGAACCAGGTGTTAAGGGTGATACAGCTACAGGTGCTACAAAGCCAGCTATCGTTGAAACAGGTGCTAAGATTTTAGTTCCATTATTCGTTAATCAGGGCGATACAGTTAAGATTGACACTCGTACTGGAGAATATTTATCAAGAGTATAATAATATTTCAAAAGAAATATACAGGTTTAAAGCAGGTAAACTTAGTTTAATACTGAAGTTACCTGCTTTTTGTTATTGATATTAGCTTGTCCTGTGGTTCATTATCATTATGTGTATACATACATAAAGAAAACCATATATAATCATAATATAATCACGAACCATATATGCTGTTGAACGTATTACGTTTTGGAATTTCTTAAACTGCATACTAGCCTCTGCTTTTATATGTGGCGCATACTGTATCATCAGTTTTAGAAGCAAGTATACCAGAAATGTCAACATGGTCAGCATTACATTTATTGTTGTCATTATAAACACAGCTTGCTGCGTCACAGGCAATGTCAAGAGTTATATTAGGAGTAGAATAAGAGTTACTAGCAGAACCAGATGTGTCTTCAAAAAAGCTTCCACAGCATGTATCATCACAAGTACATGCGTTGTTTCCTTTAACGTTAATAGATGATAAACAACATTTTTTCTCATCGTTGTCATTGTGACAACATTTTGTTACATTACAATCCAGATTAGTCATAAAAAAACCTCCAACTTATAATATGATTATCACATAAGTAAAATATTATGTGTTTCATATATATTATTGGAGGTTTTTAAAAAATTATTCTATTTTATAGTACTAAATGAAAGGTGTTTATTTTCACCATCATAGTATCTAAAAATTACTTTTGCAAGAATTTTATCTTTTGCAACGTAAGTATTAGTCCAGTAACGAGAGTCAAGAGAATTGTTACGGTTGTCACCCATCATAAAGTAATGACCTTCAGGGACAACATATGTTTCTTGTTTTGTTGTTATTGCCATATCTTCTCTTAAATAATCTTCTTCAAGTTCTTCACCATTAACATAAACTTTACCAGAAATTATTTGTATAATATCACCAGGTGTACCTATAACACGTTTTACATAAGTCTGTGTTTCATCGTCAGGATATTTAAAAATTACAATATCGCCACGTTCTGGTTCACTAAACATATAAGAAAGTCTAAAGCCTATAAGTCGGTCACCTTCCATTATAGTATTTTTCATAGAGCCAGTTGGAACTTGAGCATTAATAATAATAAAATGTGTTGTAATAAAAGCTATTATTATAGCTGCGGCAAATATTTTTATATAACTTAATATTTCTGATAAAATTGCTGAACGAGATGATTTCTTAGGTGCATCTTTAGAAGAAGTACTATTGTTGTATTTTTTTTCGAGTTCGTCATCAGCCTTATCAAGGTCAGCATATAGATGCTTTCGTTCTTTGTAATAATCGTTATCGTATTCCTGCATATAATATCCCCGTTCTGCCAAAATGTATAATATACATAATGACTTTTATTGATAAATGTGGCATAAGCCTTTTATGAAAAATCGCACCTGGAATTATATCCAAGTGCGATAAATTCACATATCATATTCTACTGTATAGAAGATTATTTTGCAAGCAATTCCATAATTTTATTACTTCTTGCTATGAAATTAGTCATCTGTTCTGGTGATAATGGTGCGTGGCTTAAAAGAGCAAGGTCATAAAGCTGTTCGCACATCATTGGTGTATTTTCACCATCTTTATTATCAACAATATATTTTACAAGGTCATTATTAGCATTAAGAACAAGAGTAAGTCCTTGACCACCAAACATAGAAGGGTCCATTCCTGGCATACTGTACATCTTCATCATATCCTGCATACGTCTGTCTTGTTCAGAAAGAGTAATCATAGAAGAAATAGAAGTGTTCTTTAACTTTTCAACCTTTACAATAAGATTGTCTTTGTTAAGGGCTTTTTTAAATGTTTCTGTAAGTGTTTCAGTAACATCTTTTAATTCATCTTCTGATGTTTCTTCCTTGAAGCTGTCTGAAAGGTCAGCATCAATACGGGCAAATTTAACATTTTCATTCTTACCTTCAAGGTGAGTGATAAATGGTTGGTCAATATTATGTGTAAGGATTACAGCATCAATGCCTTCTTCCTTAAACATATTAATATACTGACTCTGTTCAGTTTCGTTAGTAACATAAAATACTGTATTTTCATGTTTTTCTTTGTTTTCTTCAAGACATTCATTTAATGTAAGGTACTTGCCATCAAGGTTCTTAAAGATAATGAAATCTTTCATCTTGTCGTAGAACTTATCGTCTTTTAAGCAACCAAATTTGATAAATGGGTTGATGTCATCCCAGTATTTTTCGTAGTTTTCTTTGTCTGTCTTATACATTCCTGAAAGCTTGTCGCCAACCTTCTTTGTAATGTATTCTGATATTTTCTTAACAAAACCATCATTTTGTAATGCACTACGAGATACATTAAGTGGAAGGTCTGGGCAGTCAATAACACCTTTAAGAAGAAGTAAAAATTCAGGAATAACTTCTTTGATGTTATCAGCTACGAATACTTGATTGTTGTAAAGCTTTATAGTTCCTTCGATAGACTCATATTCTGTATTAATCTTAGGGAAGTATAAAATACCTTTTAAGTTAAATGGATAATCCATATTTAAGTGTATCCAGAAGAGTGGTTCTTTATAATCCTTAAATACTGAACGGTAGAAGGACTTGTATTCTTCATCAGTACATTCATTAGGGTGCTTTGTCCAAAGTGGGTGAGTTTCGTTTAATGCAGCTGGGCGTTTAACGATTTTTGCCATCTTCTTAGCAGGAACTTTTTCTACTGTTTCTTTTGTACCGTCTTCTTTTTCAACTTCTTCTGTTACAGCATCTTTTACAAATGTATCAAGAACAGTATCTTTTTCTGTTACTTCTTCTTCTGGAATTTCTTCTGTAAGCTGACCTGCGTCTTCATTTTCAAAGAAGATAGGAATTGGCATAAATGAGCAGTACTTTTCAATAACTTCTTTTGCCTTATATTCGTTAGCAAATTCATAGCTGTCTTCATTTAAGTAAAGAGTAATTTCTGTACCGCAAGTTTCTTTGTTGCCATCTTCCATATCATATTCTGTGCCACCATCGCATGACCAGTGAACAGCAGTTGAGCCATCTTTATAAGAAAGAGTGTCAATAGTTACAGTATCAGCAACCATAAAAGCTGAGTAGAAACCAAGACCGAAGTGACCGATAATCTGGTCTTCGTTAGTCTTATCTTTGTATTTTTCAAGGAAAGCTTCAGCACCAGAGAAAGCAATCTGATTGATGTATTCGCCAACTTCTTCCTTAGTCATACCAATACCATTGTCAATGATTTTGATAGTTTTCTTTTCTGGTGATGTCTTTACAATTACTTTGTATTCAATATCGTCTGGAGCTTCATATTCGCCAATAAGGTCGAGCTTCTTTAATTTTGTTATTGCGTCACACGCATTTGAAATTAATTCTCTGTAGAAAATGTCGTGGTCAGAGTACATCCATTTCTTAATAATAGGGAAGATGTTTTGACTGTTAATTGATAAATTTCCATGTTCGTTTGCCATAATAAATTCTCCTTTTATAAAAATATTTATTAGTTTTAAGTTTTGTTATCATAGTTATGAAAACAAAATGTTTTCTTAAGTTTTATAAACTTACAAGATGTAATTTAATACAATAAAAGTGGAAAGTCAAGAAAAAATTAGCACTCATTTTATTTGAGTGCTAATAAAAGAGCCGAATATATAGAAAAAATGCGTGTTTCAATGGAATATAAAAATTTAATTAAATTCTTCAAAATCAATTGAAGCATTGTCAAGAAACTTTTTTATATAGTCATCAAGAGCATTGTCAACAGCTTTGTCAAGTGTAAATATATTAAGTGATGAACCTGTTGTAATTGTAACATTTCCATTAATATACCTTACATTAATGCAAAGTGCGCTTATATCAGAAAGAGAAAATGGTAATGAATAATAAGATATAATGCTTTCACATATATTTTCTGGAAGAATAAATACTATTTTCATAGATGATGGAACTTTTTTTCCTTTTATAATATCAAAACATATAGGTTTTACTGTACTCCATGTAGAGTATTTCTTGAGACTTAATTGTTCGTATTCTTCATTGGTGTAGTAGTCTTTATTAATAGAGCCATTTATTGAAAATGTTATGGCTGTTGATATATCGGCTTCTGAAATATAGAGTGTGTCAAAAGTTTCTTTTATTAAAAGTTGTGACATAAAATTCTTTGTATCTTTTATAGTAAGTGAAATCATATTTTCTCCAATCTTAGTTTAAAATATTAAGTATAACAATTATATAAAAATGATATTAAAAACACAATAAAAATATTGTATTGTTTGTATTTTTGGGGTATAATGAGGCTTGCTTTTTTAAGCATATACAAAATAAAATAGAAAAGGATAATGGTATGTCGGATATCAGAGAAGAAAAAAAGATAAGTTTTACAAAGCAAGATAAAGTAAAAGCTGGCAAAGTTCTTTATATTATTGGTATGGTCTTTTTATTTTTAGCATTGATTTTAGTATTTTCACTGAATTGGATGTTTAAAAAGTTTGGTCATGTATCAATTGAGTCGACTTTGTATACTATGCTTGCTCCTAAGACGGGAACAGATACAACTTATATATGGGCATTTTTATATATGAGTCTGCTTCCATCAGCTCTTATTGAGCTTGTAGTATGGTTAATTACTAACAACATTTACAAACAAAATATTGTAATGAGCATTAAAACAAATAATAAGCCTTTAAGTGTAAGAGTATTTCCTTTAATGCCATTAAGAAAGGCTATGTTTGTATTATCAGCTATTGCGCTTGTGTGTTCGGGCGTTTATGTATCATATGCCAGTGGGCTTACAACTTATGTGAAAAATAAAATAACATCTACATCTTTATATGATGATTATTATGTAGACCCATCAACAGCAAAATTAACATTTCCAGAGAAAAAAAGAAATGTTATATATCTTTATGCAGAGTCACTTGAAAAGACTCTTGAATCAAAAGAGGAGGGTGGTGCAAAAAGCACTAATATTTTACCAAAGCTTACAGAACTCCAAAAGAAATATATTGCTGTTGCCAATGAAAAAGGAGAACAAGGTCACGTTGTAACTGGTGGTGACTGGACTATGGCTGGTATGGTATCACAGTCTTCAGCTACGCCACTTATGATTAATGTCAATTTTTATAATTACAATGAAAATTCTAAGTTTTTACCGGGCGTATATTCTTTAGGACAAATTCTTGGTGAAAATGGATATAAAAATATTTTTATAACTGGTTGTGACAGTAAGTTTGCAGCTACTGACCTTTATTACAATCAGCATGGCAACTTTGAAATAATTGACCCAGAGGGTGCGAAGAAAAAAGGATATATACCAGAAGATTACAACGTATTCTGGGGATATGAAGATACTAAGATGTTTGAAATCTTAAAAAAAGAGATAACAGCTAATTATGAAAGTGGACAGCCATTTAATATAACAGCAGCTACACTTGACACTCATGCTGATGATGTATACGAATGTAGTAATTGTGATGATTCTTACGAAGATGTGCATGATAAGGTATATCACTGTGCTGATGACCAAATAGCTGAATTTGTAGAGTGGTTTGAACAGCAGCCTTGTTATGAGAACACTACACTTGTAATAAGTGGTGACCACTGTAGCTTTGCAACAACATATTTTAATGATTGTGAAGATTATAACAGAACAGTATTTTCAATGTTTGTCAATGCGCAAGTAGAAAAAAAGGACTATGTTAAGACATTTACAACACTTGATATGCTTCCATCAACACTTGCTGCAATGGGTGTTAAGATTGAAGGTGAAAGATTAGGTCTTGGTACTAATATTTTCTCTGATAGACAGACATTAAGCGAAGAATTAGGACTTGGTGAATTAGATAATATGATTTCACAAAACAGTGATTATTATACTAATAATATTCTTCAAGGCTCAGATAAGGATATTTTAAATATCTCAATAATGGGTGATGATGGAATAGACATAGATAGTGCTGACCAGATGTATGAAACATATTATGTTAATCCTGATGATGTCACATTGACATTCCCTGAAAAGAAGCGCAATGTGTTATATCTTTCTGTTGAATCATTAGAAAAGACGTTAGAAACGCAAGATAATAATGGTGTTACAACAAGAGAAATAATGCCATATCTTACAAAGCTTCAAAAGGAAAATGTAAAGATAGAAAATGAAGCTGGTAATCAAGCTTATGTATGTTACGGTGGAGAAAATACAATTAGCTCTATAGTAACACAAACTTCGGCTGTTCCGTTACTTGATAATATTGGTGCAACTAATTATAGCGAAGATTATAAGTTTATACCGGGAGCTAAGAATTTAGGTGATATTCTTTTAGAAAATGGATATAAGAATATATTTATTTCAGGCTTTGATACAAAGTTTTATGGAACTGATAAGTTCTTAAAACAGCATGGTGATTATGATATTATTGATTACAATGCAGCTAAGAAAAGAGGATATATCTCTGAGAATTATAAAGAAGGCTTTGGATACAATGACGCAGTCACATTTGAAATAATAAAAGACCAGATTACTAAAGCGTCAGAAAGTGGACAGCCATTCAATATAACAGCAGCTACACTTGATACTTATGCAGATAATATATATGAATGTGATAAGTGTTCTGAACAATTTGAAAATAAGTACGAAAAAGTCTACAATTGTATAGATAATCAGATTAAGGAATTTATGGAATGGTTTGAAAAACAACCAGCTTATGAGAATACAACTATTATAATTACAGGTAATCATTTAAGCTATGCAAGTGATTATTTTTCAAAGTTTGATGATAATTACGATAGAACAGTATACTCAGTGTTTATCAATGCACAGACAGACAAAGATACAAAATATATGAAGCCATATTCAACACTAGATATGTTCCCAACAACACTTGCAGCAATTGGTGTTGAGATTGATGGAGAAAGACTTGGACTTGGTGTTAATCTTTTCTCACAAGCACAACCACTTGTAGCAAAGTTTGGTCATTATATGTTTAATACTTTCTTAGCAGAGGATTGTAGTTTTTATAACAATAGAATTATGTTAAGAAGTAATTATACAGGTAATATTGATGAACGTGGTGTAGATTATATAGAGCAGCAGACAGTGCTTCCGCAAAATAGAGCATATAGAAACAATATGGAACAAGCTCCTACAGTACCACAAGCAACACAGCCTGTACAACAGACAACTCAAGCTCAGACTACACAAGTTCAAACTTATGAAACAACACAAACAGTACAGGAAACACAAGAAGAAACAACAATGCAACAGACTGAGCCAGTTACTGAGCCAACAATACAAGAAACAGAGTCAGTAACGCAGTCTACAACACAAGCTCCTGTTACAGAACCGGTGCAAACAACAGCACAAGTTCAAGTAACAGAGGCAACACAAGCCACTACTGCTCAAACACAAGAAGTAATAATACCAATAACAGAGCCAACACAAGCTAGTACAGTGGTAATACCTGATACAAGCAATACTGTTAATAATGGAAATGTAGTGCTGCCTGAGGGAAGTGTGGATGGCGGTCAAATACAGTTACCATAATTTGTAAGAATTGTTTTAATTAAGGGATTGTGAGTATCCGTTAGTAGTAAATATTAATGGGTTGTCGCACTAAGAAAATTTTATATAAAATATAGACGTTTAATTAGTAAATAATTCTATATTGTGTATAAGTTTTCGTTAATGCGACAGCCCTATTTTTATGAGTATATTACTTTAGAAAAATTTTTTATATATCATATCTATTATCTTAAAGAGTATCATTGAGATTATACAAAGTATTACAATTGAAAGTGCTACCCAGTCCATTTTAAAAATCTGACTGCCATATATAATAAGGTATCCTAAGCCAGAACGTGCAGCCAAGAATTCTCCGATAATAACACCTACAAGCGCAAGACCTATACTTACTTTCATATTGCTAAGTATTATTTTTATAGAATTTGGAAGAATTAATTTTAATAGTATGTGTGTTTTTGTTCCGCCAAGAGTGCGGATTAGTTTGATTTGTTCGGGGTCAGTTTCCATAAATCCTGTGTAAATATTTATTATTGTGCCAAATACGGCGACAGAAATAGCAGTTACTATAATTGCCTTTTGATTATTTCCAAGCCATACAATAAGCATTGGTGCAAGAGCTGATTTGGGCAGGCTGTTAAGAACTATAAGAAATGGTTCAACAACGGCAGATAATGTTTTGTTAAGCCACAGTATTACGGCTATACTTATGCCAAGCACAACGATGAGTGCAAAACTTATAAGTGTTTCTAAAAGGGTTACACTAGTATGATAAAGAATTTCACCATTTTTTAACATTGAAATAAAAGTTTTTATTATTCTTGATGGAGAGCTAAAAATAAAAGCGTCAATAATGTGCAGACGTGTAGTAACTTCCCAAATTATAAGTATACCTATGAATAAAATAATTCGTGCAAGCATTATTTTCATTTTATTTTGGTGAGCTTTTTTATAAAAGGTTTGTTGTAAATCAGCCATTATTCCAACTCCTTCCATATCATGTTGAAATAATCTTTAAATTCAGGAGCAGTTCTTGAGTTAAAAGGTGTTCGATTTTTGATTGACAAATTAATATCAATTATTTTAGTTACTGTACCTGGTCTGTGTGAAAGAACAATAACAGTATCGCCCATTGAAATAGCTTCGGAGATATCATGTGTGACAAGTACAGCAGTAGTTTGTTGCTCTTTTATAATTCTACCTATATCATCGCTTACTTCTAATCGAGTCTGATAATCTAAGGCACTAAAAGGTTCATCAAGTAGTAGTATGTCTGGCTCTAGGGCGAGTGTTCGTATTAGTGCGGCACGTTGTCGCATACCGCCTGATAACTGAGAGGGTTTGCTGTCTTTAAATTGTGAAAGACCGTAGGAGTCTAGCATTTTATTTACAAGGGTGAGTTTTGAAGGAGTACATTTTTTTTGAATTTCAAGTCCTAACAATACATTTCTGTATATGGAACGCCATTCAAATAGATTATCTTTTTGTAACATATGACCAATATGAAGATATGATTTATCGGCAGGTATGTCATTTATATATATTGAACCGCTTTCAGGTTTTAGAATTCCGCTTATTAATGATAATAGGGTTGATTTTCCGCAACCTGATGGGCCGACTATTGATACAAATTGTCCTGCTTTTACATCAAAACTTACATCAGATAACGCTTTTGTTTCTCCTGATAAACTGTGGTATGAATAAGAAACATTTTTTAGGGATAACATATTTTTCATATTATCATACCTTTCATCTGATTAAGGTTGTTATATTGTATTGTATGGGGAATTAAAATGATTGTGATAGATTAGAAAAATAAAGCTCCCGATGGGACTTGAACCCACGACCCACGCATTACGAATGCGTTGCTCTACCAACTGAGCCACAGGAGCTTAAGAAAAATTTCAATAATTAGTATATATTGATATGGGGAAAATGTCAAGGTTGGAGATTTTAAGTTTTGTTATTTTAAAATTTAAAGCTTTGAAGATATCACAATTATATAAAACATTCACACACCAGTGAAAAAACAGTTACCTATATTGGTATGCCTATATCGAACAAGTCTGTTCGCTATTGTCATACAAATATAGGTAACTGTTCCTTAAATGGTGTATTCATTGCTTTATATAATTGTGATATCTTACGGTAGGTAGTGAGATAAAATGCAAAAACTTAATAGGAGAGAGTGTGGGTATAAAAGTGAAAAATGTTTGAGTAATGAATATTATTTTATTTAAAGCTAATAATACAATATGCAAACGTAATACTTTCAATAAGATTTTGATTTTTATTTTTGAAAATAATATTGGGTATTGGGGATTTACTTGTATTAGGAGGAGTTCGTGATGGAGAAGGTTGAACAGAAAATAGAAAGTTTTGGACAAGTTACACTTGATAAAAGTAAAAGGCATGGTAAAATCTATCTTATGACTATTATTGGAGAGATTGAAGGACATGATATTTTGCCAGCTACAAGTAAAAGCACTAAGTATGAGCATATTCTGCCTAAGTTAGCGTCTATTGAAGATGATGATGAGATTAGTGGAGTGTTGTTTATTATGAATACAGTCGGTGGTGATGTTAGTGCGGGGCTTGCGGTGGCAGAAATGATATCTTCTATGAAAACACCTACAGTATCACTTGTATTAGGTGATACACACAGTATAGGCGTGCCACTTGCTGTAAGTACAGATTATTCATTTATTGCGCCGACAGCGACAATGATAGTTCACCCTGTCAGAATGAATGGTACGATAATAGGCGCACCACAGACTTTTGATTACTTTAAGCTTATTCAAGATAGGATTGTTAAGTTTATCTCAACTCATGCTTCAATTAGTAAAGATACTATTGAAAAAATGATGATAAATACAGGAATACTTACGAAAGATTTAGGAACAATTCTTGTAGGAGAACAGGCAGTTGAAACGGGGCTTATTGATGAAGTAGGTGGAATAAGACAGGCCATAGATAAGTTAGAAGAATTAATGAAAGGTAAATAATATACAATGAAATGTTCTTTGTGTCCTCGAAGTTGTAATGTTGATAGAAAATTTGATACTAAAATGGGATTTTGCCAAATGCCAGAAGATGTATATTTGGCAAGAGCTGCTCTCCATAAGTGGGAAGAACCTTGTATATCAGGAGTAGAAGGCTCAGGGGCAGTATTTTTTACAGGCTGTCAGTTAAGGTGTGTATTTTGTCAAAATTATAATATAGCGGCAGGAAGAAAAGGTAAAAAGGTAAGTGTAGAAAGATTAGCTGAGATATTTTTAGAGCTGCAAGCTAAAAATGCTAATAATATTAATCTTGTTACACCAACTCATTACGTTCCAGCAATTATAAAGGCTCTTGAGATATCTAAAAATCAAGGGCTTAATATACCAATAGTTTATAACACAAGTGCTTATGAAAATATTGACACACTTAAAAGCCTTGAAGGGCTTATTGATGTATATTTGCCAGATTTAAAATATGTGTCAAGTCAGGCTTCGGCTAAGTACTCTAATGCGCCAGATTATTTTGAGGTGGCAACTAAGGCTATAAGTGAGATGTATAGGCAGACAAAAACACCAATTTTTAATGAAAAAGGTATAATGGTGCGTGGTATGATAGTACGCCATCTTATGCTTCCGGGACTTTTAAACGATACAAAGGCTGTAATAAAATATCTCTATGATACATATAAAGACAATATTTATATAAGCATTATGAATCAGTATACACCACTAAAACAGGTGGCTAATATTAAAGAGCTTAATAGAAAAATCACCAAAAGGGAATATAACAAAGTAATTGATTATGCAATAGAACTAGGTATTGAAAATGCGTTTATCCAAGAAGGAGCAACGGCAAAGGAGAGTTTTATTCCAGAATTTGATTATGAAGGCGTATAAATAGAATTTTTTAGTTGTAAATATAGTAAATAAGCGGTTGTCAAATCTACAAAAAATGACAACCGCTTATTTACTAGGATTATTGGCTGCTTTATAAGATAAAAATAAAAAAATAAGAAAATATTGGATAAAAATTACATTTTAACTTTAAAATAAGCATAAAACTTATTAATAAGTACTATAAATAATAAATCTTAACCAAAAACACTTTTAAAATTACAATAATAAAGTTATAATTAAGTAACTAGTGTATTATTGATATTTTGCAGGATGAAAATTTAGCCAGAGTTATTTAGTTGAATGTTAGAGATATATTACATTAGTATAATTAAGTAATAATATTTAGAAAGCGGGAAAGAATGGTAGTAAATAAGGGAAATCCTTTAATAATGGGGTGTAGTAAACATAACAGGAGTTACAATTTTGCAATTGCAAGTGAAAATGATATTATAAATCTTGTAATATACAATTCGGATAGAACAGATATAATACTTGAACAAAAATTAGATAAGACATATAAAACGGGGGACGTTTTTGCGTGTACTATATCAGGTATAGGGCTTGATAGGTGTTACTATGTTTACAAATATTATGATGGAGATAAGGAAATATTTGTTACCGACCCTTATGCAAAGACGGTTACAGATTGTGAAATGTATTCAGAAGTAAAGGAAGTTAAGTGTTATCTTAGTAGGGTAGAAACAGAAAGTTTCGATTGGGAGAATGACACACCACTTAATATTCCATTTAGCGAGAGCATAATATATAAGCTGAATGTGAGAGGTTTTACTAAGAGTTGTACATCTAGTGTAGCTCACAAGGGAACATTTCAAGGAATAATAGATAAATTACCACATCTTAAGGCGTTAGGCATTACGGCAATAGAATTAATGCCAGCTTATGAGTATGATGAGTGTGAAAGATTTGACGATGATAAAGTAGAAGTGTTAGGAGTAACAAAAAAAATAAATTATTGGGGATATAGTAAAAGTGCGTTTTACTTTGCACCTAAGGCTTCCTTTAGTTATTTGGCAAAAAAAAAGAGCGACTATACAATAGAATTTAAAAGAATGGTTAAGAAGCTTCATAAGAATGGAATTGAAGTTATAATGGAAATGTATTTTACAGACGAACCTGTGAATATGATAATTGACTGCATGAAGTACTGGGTAATTAATTATCACATTGATGGAATACATTTGTATGCGGATAATTCAGCACTAGAGGCGGCACAGTCAGACGCTATGCTTTCAAGAACGAAGATATTTACTGTGTATTGGAATGGAAAAGAACATTCTTTTAAGAATATGGCAAATTACAATAATGGTTATATGAATACAGCAAGAAAGTTTCTTAAAGGCGAAGAAAATCAGCTTGGTGACTTTGTAAATATTATAAGAAATAATCCATCAAATGCAGGAAATATTAATTACATTACTAATCACAATGGTTTTACAATGTATGACCTTGTAAGTTATGACAGAAAGCATAATGAAGCAAATGGTGAGAATAATACAGATGGTGAAAATTTTAACTATAGCTATAATTGTGGGGCAGAGGGACGTACAAGAAAAAGAAAAATAGTAGAACTAAGACAAAGACAGATAAAAAATGCTTTTATGATACTTATGCTTTCTCAAGGCACGCCACTTATTCTTGCCGGCGATGAATTTGAAAATACGCAGGGTGGAAATAATAATCCTTATTGTATTGACAGTGAGACTTCATGGGTTAATTGGAAAAAGTCGGATAATGCAGTTGAAATATATAATTTTTTAAGAAAGCTTATAAACTTTAGAAAAGAAAATAAGATACTGCACATGGAAAAACGTCTTATTGTAAGTGACCAGTTTGTGTGTGGATATCCAGATGTGTCATATCATGGTGAGAATGCTTGGTACAATGCAATGGAAAATTACAATAGGCATATAGGTATAATGTATTGTTCTAAGTATGCAGGACAAGATAATTTAATATATGTTGCGTACAATATGCACTGGGAAAGTCACGAATTAGCACTTCCTAAGATACCAGAAAAGACAAGCTGGAGAGTAAAGCTTTGCTCAGGCAATGCGCAAGAAGATGTAAAGATTAAGGACAAGCGAATAATATTAGCCCCTAGAACAATAACAGTGCTTGTATGTGATTTAAGTAATAAAAATAGTAAAAAAGTTGTAAAAGATAAAGTGAATGTTAAAGCTAATGATAAAAATAGTCATTTAGATTTAAACAAATAGAAAATTTTATTAAAATAAAAACAGAAATGGAGTGTATAATCATAATGAACATTAATGATATAGAAGATGTAAAAGGCTATTATGAAGAATTTAAAAAGCTGTATGAAAGTGGAGAGAATGAAAAGGCAGCAGAAATGATGAAGGAGCTGCTTGAAAATCTTGAAAATAATATTAATGTAAGAAAAGCAGGAAGTGTAAGTAAAAATGACGTTATCGCAATTGGTGGAGATAAAGACAGTCAGAAAGATATTTACATAAGTCTTAATCACGTTATGGAGTATTACATTTATGCTTATTATTTTAAGCCAGAGGTCGATGTAAAATGTACAGAGCTTCCTTACAATGAATATTACAGAACTTATGGCGCACTTTGTATGACACTTGGAAAGTACAATGCAGCAAAAGAAGCATACATACACGCAATCGAGTGGAACCCAGTAGACTTAGACTCAATTCTTGGACTTGCAGAATGTTATAAATATATTGGAAAGTTAGAAAGATACATAGCAGTAACAGTGCAAGGTTATAGATATTGTTGTACAAGAGCAACTATGGCAAGATATTATCGCAACATGGGCTATTATAACCTTTCAAAATATAAGACAGATATAGCAAGAGCTTGTTATATTTATAGCAATATTTACTATCATACAGACAATGCAGATAGTGAATTAAAGTATCTTGAAAGTGCGTTAAATGACAAAACTCCAAAGCTTGATATAAAGACAATGCAGAAAATATTTGATGAAAATGGAATTGAACCTGGGCCACAATCTGATACAATAGGAGTAATATATAGAGTTGGAGAACTTATGATGCAGGATAATGACAATAAGCTTGCAAAAGACTGTTTTTCAATTGTATATGATATAACTCAAGAAAAAGCATTGGAGGCACTTATAAATGAACTTTAAAGATATAGATAGTATAATATTTGACCTTGATGGAACTATGTGGAATTCGGCAAAGCCTATATGTGAAGCTTGGAATATAATCTTACAAAGACACCATGAAATAAAAAGAAATCCCATAGTAGAAAAAGACCTTGATGACTGTATGGGACTTCCTATGTATGATATATCAGCAAAGCTATTTCCAAAGGAAACAAAGCAGGTGCAAGTAGATATAATGGACGAGCTTTGCGAGTTTGAGAATGGTTATCTTGCAAAGGTGGGCGGTACACTTTATCCAAAGCTTAAGGAAACACTAAATAAGTTATCAAAAAAATATAAGCTTTATATTGTAAGCAACTGTCAAGATGGTTATATACAAGCTTTTATGCAGGCACATGATACAAAAAAATATTTTCTTGATACAGAGTGTTGGGGAAGAACTAGGCTTCCAAAAGCAGAGAGTAATAAAATATTAATACAAAGAAATAAGCTTAAAAATCCGATATATGTTGGAGATACTCAAGGTGATGCTAACTCTGCTAAAGGGGCAAACATACCTTTTATATATGCAGAGTATGGTTTTGGTAAAGTTAAGAAAGAAGATTACGATGTAAAAATAGAAAGTTTTGAGCAGTTATTAGATATTTTTGAAGTATAGATATAAAAAATTAGATGGTTAGTTATTTATTTTTAGAGAAAATGTATTGTCTAATATAATATCTAGTACAAAATAAATTGAATTATATAGTAAAAAAGTCACGTTTTATATTAATAAAGTAAGAAAAATGATATATAATCCTACATAGTATTAATTATTTAAAAGGATATATAAACAATGGCATATAACATTTTCTTTGAAAATAAAAAAACAACATCATTAAATGACTATCTTAATTACAATCAAAATAGTAGAGAAAATCTTGGAGCAGACCTTCCGGTGCTTGTATATAGAATGTTAGAATACTCTATGAAAGAAGAATTAAGAAAACGTTTTGGTCGTGATGAACAGATAGATATTTTTAGAAGTGCAGGTTATATGGCAGGAGAATACTTTGCTAATAACTATCTTAATTTAGATGAGCCTTTGGAACAGTTTGTAAAGCAATTACAGGAAAAATTACAGGCACTTAAGATAGGTGTGCTTAGAATTGAAGATGTAAATGAAGAAAATGGAAAAATTATGCTTACAGTTTCAGAAGATGCGGATTGTTCTGGCTTGCCAGTACTTGGTGAAACTGTATGTAATTATGATGAGGGATTTATCTCAGCAATTTTGTCAGTATATTTTAAAAAACCTTATGAAGCGATAGAAATAGATTGTTGGGCAACTGGCGATAGAGTGTGTCGTTTTTGCGCAGAGATTAAGGAAAAATAGTAAGATTAGAGGAGTCATACATGGAAGATAAAAATAGTGAACTTTTATTTGAATATTTAAGGAGTATCTTGTATGACTCACAAGTTAAAGAACTTGATATTAAAAAGCTTGATGAGCCTTTTGTAAAGCTTGGAAAAGGTCTTTTATATTTACAACAGTTAATACAAGAAATGAAAGAGTATTCTGCAGACTTGTCGAAAGGCAACCTTTCTGTTATTCCACCTTCAAAAGATAATCCGTTGTGTGAGAATTTAAAGAATATGCACTCGAATCTCAATCATCTTACATGGCAGGCAAAGCAAGTAGCAAAAGGTGATTACTCTCAGACAGTTTCTTTTCTCGGAGAATTTTCAGAAGCCTTTAATATGATGACAGGACAACTAAAGGAAAGAGAACAGGCATTGAAAAATGAAGTGCTCTGTGAAAAAAATCACGCACAGATGGTTGAAAATTACAACAATCTTTTGCAGACTTTAATATGGCATAGTAAAGGTGACGTATTGATTATAAGTGTAGATAATCCTAGAATATTATATGCAAGTAATAACAATATTACATCAGAAAAAAAGCAGGAATTGTTTAATATTTCTATAAATAAAACGCATGAATTTAATTTTCCTGAAAGAAAGATGCTTTCAGATAATAGTTATATATGGGAAGTTGAAGACAGTGAGCGTAATTTTTATAGGATAACGACTAATAATATAACTTGGCAGCAGGAGTCAGCCTATGCAAATATTATTTTTGATATAACAGAAGAAAAGCTTGCAAAGAGTGAACTTGAATACAAAGCATATTTTGATAGACTTACTAAGATAGGCAACCGTTACTATTTTTATGCAAGGGTAAATGACTTATTAAGACTCCATGAGTCGCTTGTATTTTGTTATTGTGATCTAGACCATTTAAAATATATCAATGACAATTATGGTCATGACGAGGGTGACAAGTACTTATGCAGTTTTGTTAATACTATTAATGATATTATTAGGGAAGATGATATGTTTGCAAGAATTGGTGGAGATGAATTTTGTATAATTTTAAGGGACTGTTCTAAACAAGACGCATATAATAAGTTAGAGAAGGCGCAAAAAGAATTTGTAAGCAATAACAATGAAGTTTATAGTAAGAATTTTAGTTTTGGAATTGTAAGTCTTCCTGAAAACCATGGTATAGTAAATATAGATACTGTAATACATGAAGCAGATAATTCTATGTATGAACAAAAAAAATTGCATAAACAGCTTGACAAACAAAAGAGTGAGTGATATTATTTATGCAATTTAGGACGGTGAAGTTATAAAGTTTGCCGTATATGGATTTTGAATATTATAAATTCTGTGAACAAAATAGTACTTACAAAAGGTACATTACAGAGAGTCGGGACTGGTGGAAACCGATATGGAAGCTTGTAAGGAATGGGTTTGGGAGAAGCAAGAGTGAATTTGAGTAGCTTTTGACGTGTCCTCACGTTATAGAGGGAAGATATGAAGGTATCAGATAATGAGAATAACAACAGGTGGCATATCCGAAGTTTTCGGGTATGCTTTTTTTATATTTGTTGTTATAAAAAAAGGGTGGCACCACGATAATTCGTCCCTGACAGTTAAGTATATTTGAGAATATATTTAGCTGTCAGGGATTTTTTTATTGTTGATTAAGGAGGATTATTTTGAAGAAAGTATTAAAGGCATATAAAAAGACAGTAAGCATAATTGATGAAACAGCAATACAGATATATGAAAGTCTTGGAAGTGAAAAAAAAGGCTTCCTTATGGAAAGTAACGATAAGGAAAATGGAAGATATACATTTATGGGTGTTGAGCCACAAAAGCTTATACAATCTAAGGGAAATTCACTTGTAATTACAGACATAAATGGTGAGGTTGAAGTTAGAGAGGGTAATCCACTTGAAAAGTTAAAAGAATATTTTGATGAATTTGAAGTAACAAAAGAAGCCGAAGAACTTGAATTTATGGGCGGTCTTGTTGGTAGCTTTGGATATGATTTTATAAGATATACAGAAAAGCTTCCAGATAACAATGAAGACGAGATTGGAATAGAAACTATACAACTTATGCTTGCCGATAAGTTTATAGCTATTGACCATATGGGAGAAACAATGACAGCAGTTGTGCTTGAAGCAGATAATGAACAGGGAAAACAAAAGGCACAAAAAGAGCTTGAAAAGCTTTTAACACAGGCAAGAAAAAATAAAGAAGAAAGTCCGATGGTAGAACATCACAATGGTAAAATATTGAAAAAATCGGACACATTAAAAGAGTATGAACAAAAGGTAGAAAAGATAAAAGAGTATATAAGAAATGGTCACATTTTCCAGACCGTATTATCACAAAGATGGACAGTACAAACTGAGCAGTCAGGTTTTGAAATATATAGAGAATTAAGAAAATTAAATCCATCACCATATCTTTACTATTATAATTTTGGCGACTTTGAAATAATCGGAAGTTCACCAGAAATGATAGTTAAACAGACAGATACAAGAGTATATACTTGCCCAATAGCAGGCACAAGAAAAAGAGGTGCAACACAGGAAGAAGATATAAAGCTTGAAAAGGAACTTCTTGCTGATGAAAAGGAAAAGGCGGAACATGTAATGTTAGTAGACCTTGCAAGAAATGATATGGGAAGAATAGCAAGACTTGGAACAGTAAAGGTATCTGATTTTATGAGTGTACAAAGATATTCTCATGTAATGCACATCGTATCACTTGTAGAGGGTAAGAAAAATGGAAAGTTACACCCATTAGACCTTGTATCTTCATTTCTTCCTGCAGGTACATTAAGTGGTGCACCTAAGATAAGAGCGATGGAAATAATTGACGAGTTAGAAAGTGTAAGGCGTGGGCTTTATGGTGGCGCAACAGGATATCTTGATTTTGGTGGCAATATGAATTTTTGTATCACAATAAGAACTATGATAAAGAAACAAGATAGAGTATACCTTCAAGCGGGGGCAGGAATTGTAGCTGACTCAATTCCAGAAAATGAATATATGGAGTGTTGTAACAAAGTTATGGCACTTGCAAAGACAGTAATTAAGGAGGAGCAGTTATGATACTTTTAATAGATAATTATGATTCATTTACATATAACTTATATCAGTTTATGGGAATATTTAATTCTGATATCAAGGTTGTAAGAAATGATAAAGTAACAATTGATGATATAGAAGAATTAAATCCTGAAAAAATAGTATTATCTCCCGGCCCTAAAAGTCCAAAAGAGGCAGGTATATGTCTTGATGTGATAAAACATTTTGCAGGCAAAAAGCCGATACTTGGAATATGTCTGGGTCATCAGTGTATTGGTGAAGCATTTGGAGCAGAAGTTTCTTATGCAAAGAAAATATGTCATGGAAAGCAGTCAGTAATTCATCATACAACAGGTGGAATATTTGAAGGAATTAATGATGATATCAAAGTTGCAAGATATCATTCGCTTGCAGTTATTGAAGCTACACTTCCAGAGTGTTTAGAAGTTACAGCAAGGACAGACGATGGTGAGATAATGGCATTGCAGCACAAGGAATATGATATATATGGATTGCAATTTCACCCAGAGTCAATATATACACAACATGGTAAAAAGCTTATAGAAAATTTTATAAATATGTAAATATTAAGTGATGTGAAACAGTTAGTAAAAGGTGGGCAATATATGATACTTGATGTAATAGTAGAAGACAAGAAAAAAAGACTTGTTGAGCATAAGCAAAAGATTAGTGAAGATGAAATGAAAAAACTTGCATTAGCTTCTGATAGAAAAAGCATAAGCTTTTACAATGCACTTGCAAAAAAAGGTTTATCTATTATTGGTGAGTTTAAAAAGGCTTCTCCTAGTCATGGTAAAATGAACAGTAAGGTTGATTTAGACACAAGAATAAAGCAGTATAACGCTTCAGTAGATGCTATTTCTTGTCTTACAGAAGAAGACCATTTTAATGGAAGTGTGGAGTATTTAAAGCAAATAAGAAGCATGACTAAGCTTCCAATTATAAGAAAAGATTTTATAATAGAAGCTTATCAAGTTTATGAAGCAAAGGTAATCGGTGCAGACGCAATACTTCTTATTGCAGCAATACTTGACGACGGTACATTTAAAAGATTATATGAGCTTGCATATAGTCTTGGACTTGATGTGCTTTGTGAAGTGCATGACGAAGAAGAATTAAAAAGAATGATTAATCTTGATGTTAAGATAATAGGAATTAATAACAGAAATTTAAAGACATTTGAAGTGTCACTTGATACTACAAAGCAGCTTGCAAATATGATACCAGAAGGAAAAGTTATCGTATCTGAAAGCGGAGTGTTAAGTAACGAAGATATTTTAACTCTTAAAGAAAGCGGAGCAAATGCACTATTAATTGGAACGGCACTTATGGAAAGTGATTGCCCAGAGCTTACGGCTAAGACTTGGAAAAATATCTATAAAATACCACAGATTAAGATATGTGGAATTACAGACAAAAAAGAAATTGAGTATATTATAAAAAATAAAGTTGAATATGCTGGTATGGTGCTTTTCTTTGAACAAAGTAAAAGGTGTATTGATATAGATATTGCCAAAGAAATAATAAATACAGTTAATAAGAAAATAAAAACAGTAGCCGTTACTGTTTCACCAACAGCCAAGCAATTAAAGCTTATAGAAGAAGCAGGCTTTGATTATATACAGATACATGGGGAGCTTTCAAAAGAAGTCTATGAAAGTTGTAGCTTACTAATAATAAGAGCATTTAATGTAAAGGCAGATATTAAAGATATTGCTTTTGACGATATAAAGTTAGATAAGATAAAAGCGATACTTTTTGATGCGAGTGTATCTGGTGATGGAAAAATATTTAACTGGGATATTATAGAAAATATTGATAGAAAGAATAAAAAGCTTATTCTTGCAGGCGGACTTAATTCTGAAAATGTAAAAGAAGCGATTGAAAAAATCGGACCTGATATAGTAGATGTAAGCTCAGCGGTTGAGTATGACAATGCAAAGGGCAAAGACCCAGAAAAGATAAAGAATTTTGTAAATGCTGTAAGAGAATATAAATAATAAAAGTTATGAATTAAATATAGAAGTATAAAGGAGTATATTATGGATAAGAGATATTATGGAGAATTTGGCGGACAGTTTGTATCAGAGTCACTTATGAATACACTTGATACACTTGAAAAGGAATTTGAAAAAGCAATCAAAGACCCTGAATTTATAATGGATTATAATTATTATCTTAAGGAATATGTGGGCAGAGAAAATCCACTTTATTTTGCTGAAAAGTTAAGCGCAAAATATGGAACAAAGATATATCTTAAAAGAGAAGATTTAAACCACACAGGGGCTCATAAAATTAACAATGTTATAGGTCAGGTGCTTCTTGCAAAGAGAATGGGTAAGACTAAGGTTATAGCAGAAACAGGTGCAGGTCAGCATGGTGTTGCAACAGCTACAGTAGCAGCACTTTTTGGAATGGAATGTACAGTTTATATGGGAAAGGAAGATATAGAAAGACAAAGTCTTAATGTATTTAGAATGGAGCTTTTAGGAGCAAAGGTTCAACCTGTAACATCAGGAAGTGCAACTCTTAAAGACGCAACAAATGAAGCTATAAGAACTTGGGCTGAAAGAGCAGAAGATACATTTTATGTTATCGGTTCAGCAGTAGGTCCATATCCATATCCTAAGATGGTAAGAGAGTTCCAAAAGGTAATAAGTGTTGAAGCTAGAAAACAGATACTTGAAAAAGAAGGAAGACTTCCAGATGCTGTTGTGGCTTGTGTAGGTGGTGGTTCTAATTCAATCGGTATGTTCTCTGAATTTATTGAAGATAAAGACGTAAAACTTGTCGGTGCAGAAGCTGGTGGACTTGGCGTAGAAACTGGAAAGCATGCGTCAGCTATGGCACTTGGTAAGATGGGTGTACTTCATGGAATGAAAACTTATCTTTTACAAGATGATGATGGAAATATCGAGCTTGCTCATTCCATTTCAGCAGGACTTGACTATCCAGGAGTAGGACCAGAACACGCCTATCTTAGAGATACTGGCAGAGTTGAATATGTATCTATTACAGATAAAGAAGCTATGGATGCTTTATTAGAGTTGTCAAGACTTGAAGGAATTATTCCAGCCATAGAAAGCGCACACGCACTTGCACAGGTTATTAAGATGGCAAAGAATATGACTAAAGACCAGATTATTATTATGTGTCTTTCAGGTCGTGGAGATAAAGATGTAATTACAGTTCAGAAGTATCTTAATGGAGAAGATACTAACAAATAATAAGAGTTGATGAAAGGGTTTTTGATTATGAATAGAATTGAAGAAAAAATGGCACAGCTTAAAGATGCAGGAAAAAAGGCATTTATTACATATACAACAGCAGGGCTTCCAGACCTTGATACAACTAAAAGAATTATAAGGACACAAGAGGCAGCAGGTATTGATGTTATTGAGCTTGGTATTCCATTTTCTGACCCAGTAGCAGACGGCCCAGTAATTCAAGATGCTTCATATAAGGCGATATTAAATGGAACTACATTAAAAAAAGTATTTGAGCTTATGAAAGATATAAGAAATGATGGCTGCAATGTTCCAATAATATTTATGATGTATTATAATACAATATATCACTATGGAATTAAAGACTTTGTTAAAAAATGTATAGAATGTGGTGTGGATGGACTTATTGTGCCAGACCTTCCATTTGAAGAACAAAAGGAATTAAAGACAGCTATTAATGAAGATGAAAATGCGCCAATTCTTATACAGCTTGTAGCGCCAGTGTCAAAGCAAAGAATACCAATGCTTCTTGAAAATGCAAGAGGTTTCGTATACTGTGTATCACAGATGGGCGTTACAGGAAAGGGGGCAAATTTCCATAAGGATATAAGAAAATATCTTGAAGAAGTTAAGAGTGTAAGTAAAGTTCCTGTTATGATGGGCTTTGGTATAAGAACAGCGCAAGATGTAAAGCCTTTAAAAGATGTGATAGATGGTGCAATTGTAGGTTCGCATTTTATAAAGCTTCTTGAAAGTAGTAATTTTTCTGATGAAACAATCACAACTTATATAAAGACATTTAAACAAGAACTTAACTAACTCTAGTAAGGAGCAATGATGGTAGCTGAACTTGCAAAGCAGGCAATTAAAATTAAGTGTGGTTTTGAAAATGCTAAGATGACAGGTAACTATGAATGTGCCTATGCACTTGGAATAATTTCAAAAGAAGCAGGTATTTCTCTAAAAGAAGATTTTGTTAATATAGTTGAATTAAGAGAATACATTGAAAATAATATAAAAGATTACACTCCAAATAATGATAAAATAAAAAGACTTATAGAGATGCTTTCGGATTATGAAACAACAGATGTATTTGATGAACAAATGAAAATATTGTACAATGATGGCTATAATAACTAAGACTTTTATAAATATATTTTGCAAAATAATATTAAAAAAATACAATAGTTTAGCTAATTATTATAAGCAAATTTTAGTATAAATATGATAATAATGTGATAATAATTATTAATAATATATAGCATTTGTTATGAAAAATCACTAAAAAAATTATAATAGGTTGACTTATTGGAAATGATAGAGTAAACTTTGTAAGTAATTTGATGTAGCAAAAAGAAAATATTTAGAAAGTTAAAGGTGAATGTTAAACAATGAAACAGACTGTAGAAGTAGCAGACATTGAAAAAGCACATAAAAATCCAATAGCAGAACTTGTTCAGACAGCTTGTAAGTTTGAAAGTCACATTGAATTAGAAGGTGATGGTAAGAATATTAATGCTAAAAGTCTTATGGGTATTATGGCATTTGGCTTGAAAAAGGGAATGAAAGTTTGTGTATCAGCAACTGGTTCTGATGAAGAACTTGCAGTTGATAGTATTAAGCAATTTTTATCATGTTAATCTTTAACATATTATAAAAAGTGTGATATAATAACTTTTGGTAGTAATATGTTATTAAGTATGTATTAAAGTTTGAGGAGGTAATTGTAATGACAAACAAGTCTAACGAAGTATTTGGAAATTCAACAGATGTAAATGAAACAATAGCACAGGAAAGTGGTTTAGCTAAAGAAACTCCGACAACTGATAGTAAGACAGCAACAGCGAAGGCAGCAAAGGCAGAAGTTGAAGCAACAGAAGGTAAGACTAGAAAAACTCGTGCAACAAAGAGTACAACAGCTAAAAGCACATCAAAGAGAGTTACTAAGAAAGCAGAAGATGTAAAGGAAGAAGCTAAGACAACAAAGAGAACAACAAAGAAAGCTGTTAAGGCGGAAGAAACAGAAGTTAAGCCAGTAGCAAAGAAAACTACAAGAAAGTATTCTAAGAAGGTAGAAAAGTCTTTATACATACAGCATGGTGGAAATCAAGTAGATGAAGTAGCTTTATATGAAAGAGTTATTGCTGATTGTGAAAGTCAGGGAGTTGCTGTATCTGAAATTAAGCTTTATGTTAAGCCAGAAGACAATGCTTGCTATTATGTAGCTAACGGCAATACAGCAGGAAAAGTTGATTTATATTAATATATTTATAAGACTAATTTAATAAATTATAATTGAGCTGTTATATTAGAATTTTTATACAGATATTCATTATTGTGGATTTTGTATAAAGGTTTTATATGACAGCTTATTTTATGATGTATAAACAATAATGAATAGAAAATGAGCAAATATCTTAAGAATTAACATACAAATTTAACAATAAACGTATTTCTTTTTAATTTTTTAAAATTTTTCTTTGAAAAATCTTTAAAAATATTGTATACTGTATATATAGATACAATATTATATCAACTACTACAAGATATAATTTAGTAGATATATTGGAAATTTTATTTTCCTAGTATGATGAGATTATAGAAAGGAAGTACGTTAATGTTTGAAATCGGTGAAAAAGTCGTTTATGGAGTTTTAGGTGCATGTGAAATTATAGATATAGCAACTCCTCCAATCAAAGGAATTGAAGGCAGATACTATTTCCTACAACCGTTATATGATGATAAGGGAATAATTTATTCTCCTGTTGAAAGTAATACAACATTGGCTATGAGAGATATAGTTACTGAAAAGGAAGCTAAGCATTTGCTTAATAAGGCAAAGAATTGCAAAGCTGATGAGGAGCTTAATGAGAAGATTTATCAATCTGAATATGATAATATTGTTAAGTCACAGAACTTGGAAGAACTTATGCACATGGTTAGGTATCTTTATAATATTAAGAATGAGAGAGCTAAGGACTTAAGAAAGATGAAGTCAATTGACGCAAGAATGCTTACTGTATCTAAGAAGCTTTTATATGGAGAAATGGCTGTTTCTTTAGGCAGGGAGCTTGATGACGTTACGGCAGAGCTTGATGAATATTTGGCAGTGAAATAATTTTTAATTGGATAACGAAAGGTTTTCTCGCATAATAAAATTGGTATGATATTTGATTATTGATGAATTAATGATAAGTAGTTCTAAGATGTGCTGATTTATGTAATGTAAACGAACGTGAACGCAACCAATGTGACATCGTGTCACTGATTGCTTGCCCCGACGTCGTGTCGGGGCATCACTGTGAGTTTAAAGCACAACTAAGAACTACTAATCATTAATCATATACAATCAAATGCCATACCAGTTTTGTTATGCGTATTTTATTGTTATCTTTATAGTAGTATTGTATTAAAAAGTAGCTTGAGATGGTTAGGGTGTTTATATTAAAAATATTGGGAGAGAGAAGGAAAGTGGGGATTAAATGGTATTTGGAGAGTGGGGGATAAGAAAGGAACTTTATTTATGAAAGATTTGACTAAGGGAAGTATTATAAGGCTTATTTTGGCGTTTGCGCTTCCTGTATTTATTGGAAATATTTTGCAGCTTACATATAATCTTGTGGATACTAAGATTGTAAGTCAGGTGTTAGGTGAGCAGTCACTTGCGGCGGTAGGCTCGACTAACTCGGTTAATACACTTATTATTGGCTTTTTAAATGGATTAACTAACGGATTTGCTGTTATTGCGGCGCAGTATTTTGGTGCAGGTAATAATAAGTATTTGAAAAGAACAGTGGCATTATCGTTGTCACTTGGTATTATTGTATCAGTTGTTATGACTGTATTTGTGTTGATATTTTTAATGCCACTTTTGCGTGCGCTTAATACTCCAGAAAATATAATTCAAGAGTCTTATGACTATATATTTATTGTGTTTGCAGGCATGACAATATTAATGCTTTATAATGTGTGCTGTGCGCTTCTTAGGGCTATTGGTGATGCAATTACTCCGCTTATATTTCTTGCTGTATCGGTTGTGCTTAATATAGCAGGGGATTATTTCTTTATGGTGGTTGTAAAGCTTGGTGTAAGGGGAGCTGCTATTTCAACTGTATTAGCACAGCTTATAGCAATGCTTTTATGTGTTGTTTATATGTTTAAAAGGTATGAAGTGCTTAGATTTTCAGGCAAGGATATTGTATTTGAGAAATCACTTATATCTAAAATGATGGCTTCTGGTTGCTCTATGGGGCTTATGGGTTCATTAGTTTCTATAGGTTCAGTTGCATTGCAGACAGCTATCAATACATTTGGTACAGATATTATCGTTGCGCATACGGCAGCAAGAAAGGTTACTGAACTTTTTATGCTTTCATTTTCTGTACTTGGTACAACGATGGCAACATTTTGTGGTCAAAATCTTGGTGCTGGCGAGATTGGTAGAATTAAAAAAGGTATTAAGACAGCTATTGGCATGGCTTGGATATGGTGTATCGGAGTTATTATTGTAACTAATCTTTTCGCACCCGCCATGATTAGTATGCTTACAAGTAGTACGAAAACAGAAGTTGTGGATACGGCTTCTTTATATCTTAGAATAAATACTACACTTTATTTTGTAACAGCTATGATTACTATTATTAGAAATTCTATGCAGGGAATTGGTGACAGGGTGACTCCTATTATATCTAGTATGATTGAGCTTGTAGGTAAAGTCGTTATTGTTATCGTGCTTGTGCCAAAGCTTGGCTATATGGGCGTTATTATATCTGAACCTATTGTTTGGGTGCTTATGGTTATTCCACTTATTGTACAGATTATAAGAACACCTATTCTTAAAGAAAAAGCTTAATTTTAAATTTACAATAATTAAGTAAATACACTTAAAATAATAATAGTTTATGCAGTTTAGCATTATAGATAGTATATGTTATTATATAGCTAAAAATTTATTTTTCATAAAAAGTTAGTCTTTGCATAACTTTATATAAAAAGGTTATATGGTATATTGGTGTGAAGAATATTTTATCGTTTAAGTATTTGCTTGTATATATAGTTGTTATGTTATGTATAAGTCTTTCAATAATAGCCTTTAATAAGGCGGGCAAATCTGTATCTAGTGAAACTGTTAAAAGTGAAAATGATATTTCAAATAATAGTGACAATATAGATACTCAAAATAGTAATATTTATAATAGTGATGATACACAAGATGAAGAAGTTATAAGGGATTGTTATGAGAATAGGGTTGCGCTTACATTTGACGATGGACCAGGGGGAAAGACTACAGAAAAATTACTTGACGGGTTAAAGGAAAGAGATGTCAAGGCAACTTTTTTTCTTATTGGAGAGAGTGTTGAAGAATATCCTGAGCTTGTAAAAAGGATAAGTGAGGAAGGTCATCTTATAGGTAATCATACATTTTCTCATGTACAGCTAAGTACAGTTAATCTAAGTACAGCAAAAGACGAGATAGTTAAGACTAACGAAGTTATATGTTCTGTAACTGGTAGCACACCTTTGTATATTAGACCACCTTATGGAAGTTATTCTGAAAAGCTTCTTGCACAGATAAATATGACACCTGTGTTGTGGACAGTCGACCCTAAGGATTGGGATACTGATAATGCTGGAAATATTGTCAAATATGTGGTTAAAAATGTGAGGTGTGGGGACATAATTTTGTTGCACGATATCTATGATTCATCAGTTGCGGCGGCGTTAGAAATTGTTGATGAATTAAAGGCGAAAGGTTTTATATTTGTGACAGTAGACCAGATAATATTAGACTAAGTAGCTTCTTGACACATTTAGTATATGTGGTATGATTAATACAATTTGATATATTATCCTTAATGTAATTAAGTTGTGTAGATTTATTATAGGAGATATATTAGAGATTAAAGGAATTGCGAATAACAGAATGGAGAATTATATGAGAAAAGAATTAGAAAAAACATATAATCCTGCTGATATTGAAGACAGATTGTATCAGAAGTGGATTGACAAGAAATATTTTCATGCAGAAGTTGACAGAAGTAAGAAGCCATTTACAATAGTAATGCCACCACCAAATATTACTGGTAAGCTTCACATGGGTCATGCTCTTGACAATACAATGCAGGATATTCTTATAAGATTTAAGAGAATGCAAGGCTTTGAGGCTCTTTGGGTTCCTGGTACTGACCATGCAAGTATCTCAACAGAAGTTAAAGTTACTGATGCGTTAAAAAAAGAAGGCATTGATAAGCATGAGCTTGGTAGAGAAGGCTTTTTAAAGAGAACTTGGGAATGGAAAAAAGAATACGGTGGAACAATTACAAGTCAGTTAAGAAAGATTGGTTCATCATGTGACTGGGATAGAGAAAGATTTACAATGGACGAGGGCTGTTCAGAAGCTGTTCAGACTGTATTTATTAATCTTTACAACAAGGGACTTATCTACAAGGGTTCAAGAATTGTAAACTGGTGTCCTGTATGTAACACTTCTATATCAGATGCAGAAGTTGAACATGAAGAACAAGGTGGACATTTTTGGCATATCAACTATCCAATAGCAGATGAAGAAGGTCGTTTTGTTGAAATAGCAACTACAAGACCTGAAACACTTCTTGGTGATAGCGCACTTGCTGTTAATCCAGACGATGACAGATATAAAGACCTTATTGGTAAAATGGTTAAATTACCTCTTACAGACAGAGAAATTCCAATTATTGCTGACTCTTATGTTGACAAGGAATTTGGTACAGGTGTTGTTAAGATTACACCAGCTCACGACCCTAACGATTTTGAAGTGGGTAAAAGACACAACCTTCCAGAGATTAACATTTTAAATGATGACGCTACAATTAACAATCTCGGTGGCAAGTATGCGGGTATGGACCGTTATGAAGCTAGAAAGGCAATGGTAGAAGACCTTGACAAGCTTGGACTTTTAGTTAAAGTAGAAGACCATGTACACAATGTTGGTACACATGACAGATGTAAGACAACAGTAGAGCCTATGATTAAACAACAGTGGTTTGTTAAAATGGACGAGCTTATTAAGCCAGCTGTTGAAGGCGTTAAAAATGGTGATATTGAACTTATGCCAGCTTCAATGGATAAGACATATTTTAATTGGACAGACAATATAAGAGATTGGTGTATTTCAAGACAGTTGTGGTGGGGACATAGAATACCAGCATATTACTGTGAGGACTGTGGTGAAATGGTAGTGTCTAAAGACGAAGTATGCAGTTGCCCTAAGTGTGGTGGCAAAATGAAACAAGACCCAGATACACTTGATACTTGGTTTTCATCAGCATTGTGGCCATTCTCAACACTTGGTTGGCCAGAAAAAACTGAAGAACTTGAATATTTCTATCCTACAGATGTGCTTGTAACAGGTTATGATATTATTTTCTTCTGGGTTATAAGAATGATATTCTCAGGTTATGAACACATGGGTAAGAAGCCATTTGGCAAGGTATTATTCCATGGTCTTGTAAGAGATTCTCAAGGTCGTAAGATGAGTAAGTCACTTGGAAATGGTATCGACCCACTTGAAGTTATCGAAAAGTACGGTGCTGACGCATTAAGATACACACTTATTACAGGAAATGCTCCTGGTAATGATATGCGTTTCTATTGGGAAAGAGTAGAAGCAAGCCGTAACTTTGCAAATAAGGTATGGAATGCTTCAAGATTTATTATGATGAATGACCCAGATAATAAAGTTACAGCTGATGGTGATATGCCAGCTAACTTAACTGCTGCCGACAAGTGGATACTTTCTAAGATGAATAATCTTATCAAGGAAGTTACTGAAAATATGGAAAAATATGAACTTGGTATTGCAGTTGCTAAGTTAAATGACTTTATTTGGGAGGAATTTTGTGATTGGTACATTGAAATGGTTAAGCCTCGTCTTTACAACGATGAAGATACAACTAAGACTGCTGCAATCTGGACATTAAAGAAAGTTCTTATTGATGCACTTAAGTTGCTTCACCCATATATGCCATTTATCACAGAAGAAATATTCTGCAATATTCAGGATAAAGAAGAATCAATTATGATATCTTCATGGCCTGTATACAAAGACGAGTATTCATTTGCTGATGATGAAAATGCTATCGAAACAATTAAGACAGCAGTAAGAAATATAAGAAACTTAAGAGCAGAAATGAATGTTGCTCCTAGCAGAAAAGCTAAGGTATTTGTAGTATCTGAAAATGAAGCAATAAGAAATATTTTTGAAAACGGTAAAGTATTCTTTGCTACATTAGGTTATGCAAGTGAAGTAGCAGTTCAAGCTGATAAAGCAGGAATACCTGATGACGCAGTATCAACAGTTATACCAAATGCAGTAATTTATATACCATTTGCAGAACTTGTTGATATTGATAAGGAAATAGAGCGTCTTAAGAAAGAGCAAGGCAAGTTACAGGGAGAAATTAAGAGATGTAACGGAATGCTTAACAATGAGAAGTTCGTATCAAAAGCTCCACAAGCTAAGATTGATGAAGAAAAAGCTAAGCTTGAAAAGTATACACAAATGCTTGCACAGGTTGAAGAAAGATTACAAGTACTTGCTAAATAAAATGTATATTGATATAATCTAATTGTATAAGGCAGGACTTATATTTTTGTGTAAATTGATATAACAAAAGTAAAAGTTCTGCCTATAAAATATTAATAACATTATTTAGAACTATTTATATTGTATGAGTGCTTCTCATAGTTAAATATATAGTTCTAGAACGGAGGAAATATGGCAGAAAGAAAAATGGTACCACTTCCAAATACTCACTATACAGTTGAATTAAGAAGTGGTCGAGTAATTACAATTGATGAAGGCTTTGAAAATCTTTTTGGATATACTCAAGCAGATGTTGATGAAGGTCTTGTATTCAAACATCTTGTACCATGTGTTGAATATGGAGATATGGTTGATGAATTAAGAGAGCAGTTTATTACTCATAAATGTGCTTGTTATCAGCATGGTGTAATTAATAAAGATGGTATTAAGATACAAGTAGTATCTTTCTTTACAATACAAAATAAGCTTCTTAATGGTCATAGAGTGTTAGAAGTTGGCGTTGCTGATATTACTGATATCATTGAAAAAAGAGCAGCAGAGTGTTGTTGTGAGGAGTAATTAAGCGGTGGGAAGTTTATTAAGTATGTTCGGTAAGAATATTGAATTTGTGTTCGTTGCATTAATAATGATTGCACTTATGTATGCAGTTGCTTTTGTAAGTGAATGCCTTATAGAGAAAAAGAAAAATGTAAAGTTTTCATCAGAAAAGACTAAGATTAATAAGATGGTGCTTATTGCTATGCTTTCGGCAGTATCAGTAGTACTTATGTATTTTGATTTTCCTATAGCTTTTATTGCGCCATCATTTTATAAGTTTGATTTTAGTGAAGTGCCTGTGCTTATTGGTTCATTTATGTTAGGTCCATGTGCAGGTGTTGCGATTGAAGCTGTTAAGGTTATTTTACATCTTTGTATAAAGGGAACAGAAACGGCATTTGTTGGTGATTTTGCTAATTTTATATTAGGTTGTGCTTATATTTTGCCAGCTTCTATTATATATCACTGTCATAAGAGCAGAAAGGTGGCTATTATTTCACTTGTTGTTGGTGGAATTACACTTATAATATCAGGAACACTTCTTAATGCTTTTTATTTGCTACCTAAGTATTCAGAACTTTATGGTATGCCTATAGAGAGCTTTATTGCAATGGGAAATAAGATTAATTCTTCGATTAATGATATTTTTTCTTTTGTGGCAATAGCAGTAGCACCTTTTAATCTTATTAAGGCAGTTGCAGATGGGGTTATAACTACGGTGCTTTATAAGTATCTTAGTGTTCATATTAAGATACATAACTAAAATTTGTAAATTGATTAGCATAAAAATGGTATTTGATTTTATAGTTGATGGATAAAGAATAAGTAGTTCTAAGTTGTGCTAGAAAGTTTTTAAGCCGAACGTGAACGCAATCAATGTGACATCGTGTTACTGATTGCTTGACCGCACGTCCATGTGCGGTCATCACTAAGTTTTGATAGCACAACTAAGAACTACTAAGCCTTTACCATATACTATAAAATTAAATGCCATTTTTATGTATTTTTATATTCTATCTAATTTATAAAAATACCAGTGATGTCGTTTATTGGTGTGTATCGCTGGTATTTTTGTGTAATTATATTTTTGATGTTTGTGAATGATTTAACATATTGTTTTTGTTGAATGGATTTGAGTAATTAGAGCTGTTTGTATAATATTGATTTATGCAATAGAAGTAGGAAATGTTAGTCATTTGCGTGAGTTGTTTCAGTTGTCATTTCCATATTGTTGTCTGGGTTTATTCCTGTTTCGTTAAAATTATTGTTGGCATCGGTGTTTGGTTCGTTATGTCGGTTGTCTTCACCTGTTGCAAGTTCATCAAGCCCACGTTCTGCACCAGTTCCCATATCTCTAATACCGTCACCAATGTCGGTTACTATTTCTTCTACGCCATTTATTGCGTCAGTGGCAGCTTCTTCAAGGACACCAGTGTTTTCGGTATTGTTTGTACTTGTATCAGAATTACTCCCCGTTTCGTTATTATTTTGTGTTCCACAACCCGTAAATGCCATCATACATGCGATTACTGCTGTCAATGCGAAAAATACTTTTATCTTTCTCACTTTGATACCTCCATTTGAATGTAATATTGTCTGTACTTATGGATATTGTGTAAGACTAATTGTTAGTATTAGCGGATAGAAGTATTTTATTCATTTGTATATTAATTTTAAAATTGTATGCACAAAAAAACAAAAAAACTCAAAAAAATGCTTGCATTTTTATGAAACACAATATATACTGAATAAGTAAGTTGTTACGGCTCGTTGGTCAAGTGGTTAAGACGTCGCCCTCTCACGGCGAAGACAGGGGTTCGACTCC